>JAZNBJ010000092.1:0-73250 GCA_045586965.1 Candidatus Gastranaerophilaceae bacterium
TCGATAGCAGACCTCTTTCAAAAATCGCTAAAGATTTCGTAAAAGAATTAAAAGATGACGCAATTAGATTTGTTTCAACAGTTTTAAAATAATAACTCTCAACCAACTCTTACAAAACAAACTCTCAACTCTTACACAAATTTATCAAATAACTTTTACAAAACTCTCTCTTATAACTTTTAAATATCAATCTTTAAGGCAGGATTTCTTCTAAACCAAGTTAACTGCCTTTTTGCATAGTTTCGGGTATGTTGTTTGAGTTTATCTAATGCTTCGTCCAGAGTTGCTTCGCCATCTAAGTAAGTTAAAATTTCTTGATAACCTATTGTGCATACAAAGTTTTTAATTCGTCCGTGTTTTTTTAGTAGCTGCCTAGTTTCTTCAACAACGCCTAATTCAACCATTTCATCAACTCTACGATTAATTCTATCGTATAAAATTTCTCTTGATTCTATATAAGGCATTTTCCATTCAACATCAAACTCCGGCTCTTTTTCAACCGAAGCTTCTGAAAAAGGTATGCCTAGAATTTTAGTAACTTCTAATGCTCTTACAATCCTACGTTTATTAGCATCTTTAACTTTTTCATAACCTTTCGGGTCAAGATTTTGTAGTTCTAAAAGCAAATCATCTTTTTCTCTAGAATCCAACTCAGCCCTCAAGTCTGGATTTGCTTCTACTCGAGGTAAATCATAAGTTTCTAAAAGCACTCTAAAATACAAACCTGTTCCACCTGCAACAATAGGGGTTTTTCCTCGTTCTATTATTTCATAAATCTTACTTTTGGCATCGTCATAAAAATCAGCAACAGAATAATCAACTTCAGGTTCAACAATATCAATTAAATGATGTGGAATCCCATCTCTTTCTTCAATAGTTGGCTTAGCAGAGGCAATGTCAAAACCTTTATAAACATACCTTGAATCAGCAGAAATGACTTCGCCATTGACTTGCTTTGCTAAATCAATTGCCATCTTTGTTTTTCCGCTTGCGGTCGGTCCTACTACTGCTATAACTTTGGGTTTCATAATTTTATTTTACATCAAAATACACGTTTTGATTGATAAAATTTACGCAACAGATTCTGCACCAGCAGAAATTGCAATGCCTTCCATGATGTTATAAAAATCTTCTCTCGGTAAAGTAGACATAGTTTTCATTGCGTAAGACAGAATGCTTACTTTGTCATACCAACGACGAGAGTTAGATAGTTTATAAAGCCCCAAAACTCTATCAATACCAATACTTACATCAGATTCTTCATCTTCTTCATGTAACTCTTTAATCTGCTTAACAACAGTTGTTAAATCTCTTGATAAAGCACGTCTTTGGTTTTCGTCCATGTCTTTAAGAATTTCTAAAGCTCTATGTGTATTTTCGTCTGAATCATACCAACGTCTGTCGTACATTATAAAAAATCTCCCCGAGATAACGATATTCTACCTACCATTATGATTATAGAAAAAGCTTATTGTATTCACATCATCTGTTTGGTTGAAAAAGAGGATGCAGAAAAATCCGACCTTAGGTGTGTGAGAGCAAGGTTAGGTGTGGGATAACACGTAGCCTTGCTCGAAACCGTTCCCCAGAGTTTGCGGAAAAACTCTTGTTTTTCCGCAAACTCAAAAGGTTTAGATGTAAAAATATCGTAACAATCCTTTTGGTGATGACGTAAGTTGCTATAATTGGTGCGTTAATACTCCCAAAATAAGGATTTGTCCCTATGAAAGAATACCATATCTTAACGCTAAGTGGTGGAAAGGATTCTGCGGCATTAGCATTGTATATAAAAGAATTCTATCCTGAAATTCACAAAAAGATACAATATTGTTTTTGTGATACGGAATTAGAAGTTCCAGAAGTTTATGAATATTTAAACAAACTAGAAATATTTTTAAATAAACCAATTACATATTTAAAACCTCAAGTAAGTTTCCAACATATCTACGATACCCGTAAAATTTTACCAAAACCACAAAACCGTTGGTGCACTGTTGAATTAAAAACAAAAACAATGCAAAATTTTATAAAAAGATTAAATTCTAAAAATCAAGCAATTATCAATCTTTATATTGGAATAAGAGCAGATGAAGCTCAAAGAGTAAAGACTGCGACAAGCAATAATCCTAGTATTAGGGAACAATTTTTATTTGTTAAAGACGGACTAATAAAGAAAGATATTATTGAAATCTTGAATAATTCTGGACTCAGATTACCACGTTATATGGAATGGAAATCTCGTTCTGGCTGTTTTTTCTGCTTTTATCAATCAAAACTAGAGTGGATTAATTTATACGAAAGACATCCTGAGCTTTATAAAAAAGCAATGGATTATGAGTTTAAAAATTGTAAAGAAATCAAAAACGGTAGTTTTGGGTGGCGTTCAGATATTACACTTGAAGAAATGATAAAGCCTGAAAATATAAAAAAAATCAAAGAAAATTACGCTAAAAAAGCAAATCGTAAGAACACTAAAAAAACAAATACTGCACTTATTGAAATTATATAAAATTATTTTTTTAGTTGATTTCTATATTTAGGAGTTCTATATAACCATTCATCAGGTATTAACTTCCACATTTTTTGAAAATTTCTTTCTACTTCTTTGGCAACTTTTTCATCGCACACAATTATCATATTTTCATCATTAACAAGTTCTGCAGTTGAAGTCCAGTTTGTTGAACCTAAAGTTGCAATTTTACCATCAAAAATAGCATTTTTTGAGTGAAGTTTTGAACGCCAGTTCTCAATTTTAACAGGAACACCAGCTTCTCTTAGTTTTTCATGTGGAGCATATCCATCTCTAACAAAACTACCATCAAGTATGATTTTTACATCAACACCTCGATTTTTAGCATCGATTAAATCATCAACAATTCTTCTATGAGTTAAGTAATACATTGCAATATGTATTGATTCTTTTGAATTTTGAATAAGAGGTCTAATTTGATTAGTTAAGACTTCTGCTTTTGGTGAAAAATAAATAGAAACTTGAGTTTTTCCATTATTAAGAGAAATATTTTCAGTATTATTTAGTAAGTCTTTTTCGTTATGAAATTTATCTTGCAAGTACATTTGCTCAAATTCTTTTTTATAAACATTTGCAACTTCAGAAGAAACAATAGTAATAGCAGTATTTGCATTAAACGTCATACAAGCTGCTGAAACATTTGTAGAGCCTGTCCAAACATATTTGTCATCCACAATAAAAAACTTGTCATGCATTAAAGCTTGTTTTGCACGAGTAAATTTATCGTCTTGTTCATGTTTTGCAATTGGCAAGAATTTGTCATTTTTAACATTATCAAAATATTTAAATAAAAGATTAGAGTCTTTATAAAAATTTAGCTCATCTTTATCAACAATTCCACGGATTTTAACTCCACGTTTTTGAGCTGATATTAAAGCATTTAGAATAATGTCTTGATCTTGAAGCCCATAAATTGCAAAATCAATGTTGTTTTCTGATGTTCTTATTAGTTTTAATAAAGCTTTGCAATTATCACTATCACAAGAGTTTTGGGGATAATAATTCTTCTTAGGGTTCGTGAATGAAAGATTAAAATCACTCAAGAAATAAGCTTTTTTATAACCATATTTATAATTTGGTACAAATTCTCTACGAGGTTGATATTCATAAGAACTAGCTCCTAATAGAGCAGAGGTGAATATTAAAAATATAATTAATAAAATCTTTTTCACAAGAAAATTATAAACTAATTTTCATAATTTTGATACTAGAATATTCTTCCTAGGTTTAGATGTAAAAATATCGCAACAATCCTTTTGGTGATGACGTAAGTTGCTATAATTGGTGCGTTAATACCCCCAAAATAAGGATTTGTCCCAATGTCAAAATTTACCTCTTTTCAAATCGACTCTCATGCTAATAATCATAACTACAAAACTGCTAAATTCACCTCTGAATACCATATCTTAAGCCTTTCAGGCGGAAAGGATTCGACTGCGCTAGCGTTTTTTATGAAAGAAAACATGCCGGAAATATTTGAGAGATTAGAGTTAGTTTTCTATGATACAGGCTGTGATTTACCTGAAACATACGATTATTTAAATAAAATAGAAATCTTTTTGAAAAAGAAAATAGTCAGAGTAATTCCTGAAAAAAGCTTTGAGCATCTTCTTACAATTAATGGGGTTCTTCCTTCTCATTTTAGACGTTGGTGCACTGTTGAACTAAAAGTTAGACCTTCTCAAAAATACATTGAAGAAAAAATAAATAAAGATGGAAAAGGTATTGTAAATTTGTATGTTGGTATTAGAAAGGATGAAGAATACAGAAAAGGTATTTTATTAATTTCTGATATAGAAAAAGAGCTTGTAAGACCACAATATCCGTTAATTGAATATAACATTTGTAAAAATGATGTTGAAAAAATACTATTAGAAAATGGTATAAATTATCCAAGCTATTATAATTATCGTTCTCGAAACGGATGCTATTTTTGTTTTTATCAAAATGAAAAAGATTGGATTAATTTATATAAAAATCATCCAGATTTATTCAAAAAAGCTAGCGATTTTGAAAAATTTACAAGAAAAGGTAAGACTAAAATTTTTCGTTGGAATGAAAAATATTATCTTGATGAAATGATAAAGCCTGAAAATATAAAAAAAATAAATGAAAAATATAATATTAAACCAAAAAATTTATTAGAAAATAAATTGCTAATAGATATAATATAATTATTTACAAGCAGGATCTTCTTTATCAAACAATCCATTGTGATTATTATCAACTCCATCATTACAAGAATATTTGCTATCTTTACCTTCTGCTTGAGGATTTTCATATAACCATTTATTAGGAATGCTGTTCCAAGACTTTATAAATTCTTTTTTTAAAAAATTTACTTCACTCGGAACATGTTTAAATATCAACAGATTTTCATCATTGTATTTAAAAGCACTATAAGTCCAATTAGCTGACCCTGAAATTATTGTGCTATCGTCAATAATAACAGTTTTTGCATGCATTTTTCCTGCCCAATTTTCAACTTTTACTTTTATTCCAGCATTTCTAAGTTGTTCGTGTTTTGAATAAGACTGTTGTGCGTGGTGAGCATCAATAATTAATCTAATTTCAACTCCACGATTATGAGCATCAATAAGACTTTGTACTATTTTATTATTTGTTATTAAGAACATTGAAAGATAAATGTATTTTTGAGCTTTTTCAATTTCTGGAATAATAACAGTATTAATAACATAACTATTTGGTGAAAAATAAATTTGAATATGTTTGTTATCTATATTAATTCCTTTTCTAGAAAATACAAGATTTTTATTTTCATGAAAAAGTTCTTTTTCATACATTTGTTCAAATTCATGCTTAAATATTTTTGCAACGTTTTTAGAATGAATTAAACAAGCATTATTTTCGTTAAAACCACCAGTTCCTGTGCTAGAAATATTAACTGTTCCTGTCCATACAATTTCGTCATCAATTATACAAAACTTATTATGCATTATATGACCTTTAAAGAAATCATAATTAAATTCAATTTCCTTGTTTTTAATTTTGTTTAATTTTTCAACTTCAGCTTTGTAATCAGTTTTTATTATATTTTCACCTAATTTTTGTATTGCATATTCTGTGCCAGAGTAATCATTTTTATTTTCGATATTTTTATCTACAATCCCACGAATTTTAACTCCACGTTTTTGTGCATTTATAAGCGCATTTAAAATATCATCTTGTTTTGATAATCCATAAAAAGCAAAATCAATAGATTCTTGGGCATTATTAATTTTCTCAACAAGAATTTTCCCTGCATTTGTTCTTACTTCATAAGAAGGTTTTTGATAATCTCTTGCTCGTATATAATAAAATTTCAAATTTTCTGTATCTTTTTGCAAACCAAGAGAATTAACACTAAGAGTTGATGTAAATATTAAAAATATAATTAATAAAATCTTTTTCACAAGAAAATTATAAACTATTTCATAAAGAAAAACTACTTAACTATTCCAAGTGATTTGCATGCTTCATAAGCACAATTTTGTTGAGCTTCTTTTTTGGTTTTACCCATAGCGGTTGCAAGAATTTTGCCTTGCCATTCTACTTCTACCTCAAATTCAGGCTTATGTGCAGGACCATGAACTGCAATTGTCTTATAAACAGGCAATGTTTTATCAACCCCCTGAGTGTATTGTTGGAGTAAATCTTTTGCATTGTACTTTTCAAAATGCTCATCAATATCTTTTGCATATGGCATAAGATATTCGGCAATAAAGTTTTCTATTTCAGTCGTTTTGCCATTCATATAATAGGCACCTAAAAGCGCCTCAACAGAACAAGCAAGATTTGATTCTCTTTTTCTACCACCTTGTTTTTCCTCTGCTGGGCCTAGTTTAATTCTTTTATCTACGCCAATTTCGATTGCGATTTTTGCAAGAATATTATCTGAAACTAGAATTGAACGGATTTTTGATAAATTGCCTTCAGGATAGTCTGGATAAGTGTCATAAAGAAGCTTTGATGTAAAAAGTTTGAGTACTGAATCGCCAAAAAACTCCAATCTTTCATAACTTAATAGCTCATCAAGATTAAGCTCTTTTGTATAAGAGGGATGTGTTAGAGCTTTTTCTACAAGTTCAATATCTTCAACTTTTCCGAATATTTTGTCTAACAAAATAATATTTACCCCTTCTATCCAAAAATACCTTTAAACAAATCTGCAACAATATTTGTATGTACAAAATACTGTAGATAATAATATACAACAGGTATTGTCATAATATAGCTATCTGTTCTATCTAAAAACCCTCCGTGACCTGGAAGAACATTGCTTGAATCTTTAACTCCTGCATCACGTTTTATCATTGATTCACACAAGTCGCCAATCTGCGCAAAAGCTGCAATCAATGCGCCTAGGATTACTGCATGATACCAAGGTAGGCCGATTGCAAAACCTATTCCTAACGAAAATATCATACACATTACAGAGCCACCGATTGAGCCTTCGATTGTTTTATTAGGACTAATTACTGGTGATAATTTATGTTTACCCCATCTGCAACCAACAATATAGCAGAAAGTATCTGTAACAAGCACCGCAAAAAGAATTAACAAACAATAGCCTGCACCTTGCGCATGTGGTATAAGATTCATAAACATTTCATCTCCAGAATTTCTTAGGAAAATGAAATGAAGTGGGAACCATCCACAATAAAGGAAGCCGAAAAGAGTTGTTGCAACATTTGCGATATAAGGTTGTCTACCTCTAAATAGCACCCACATTAACGCCATCAATGCTGATACTGTAAATGCAAATGCTATGAGATTAAAATAATTAAAATATGCTAGCGCTGCAAAGATTATACTTGATGCAAACATTATTTTAAAACTTGGGAAAAAACCTTTGTGTCTCAAGATAATTGTATATTCTTTACAAGCATAGAATACGATTACCATAACTAAAGCAAGCAACCAAAAACCACCTGCAAGTATTGCAAATAATGCTGGCAATCCAATTGCAAATGCTGTTATAACTCTTCTTGTATCCATTATACGGTCATAACCTCTTTTTCTTTTTCACTAACTAAAGAATCAACAATTCCAACATATTTATCTGTTAGCTTTTGGATATCGTCTTGAGTTGATTTTACTAAATCTTCTGGAAGATTTTCTTCTTTTTCAATCTTTTTCAAATCATCTACCATATCACGACGAACGTTTCTGATTGCAACTTTAGCATCTTCACCGTATTTTTTTACATCTTTAGCAGTTTCTCTTCTTCTTTCTTCTGTTAAAGGAGGGAAGTTTAATCTGATACAAGTACCATCATTGTTAGGCGCAACGCCTAACTCAGCTTTAATAAGAGCTTTTTCAATTTCTTTAATGATTGTTTTGTCAAATGGTGTAATTACAAGAGTTGTACCTTCTGATACAGTTACTTGAGACATTTGTCTTAATTGAGTTGGAACACCATAGTATTCTACTAAAACTTTATCTAAAACAGCAGGGTTAGCTCTGCCTGTACGAACAGATGCAAATTCTCTTTTCATCTGACCGATTGCTTTTTCCATTTTTTCTTCGCCAAACAAGAATAATTCTTCAATAGCTTCTGACATAATTTTCTCCTTTATATAAAATATCTAATTTACACTCACATAAGTACCAACATCTTCGCCGTTCATAATTTTTACTAAGCTACCTTGAGCTTTGAAATCAAACACATTAATAGGAATTCTATTTTGTTTACACAAAGCGCAAGCAGAAGTGTCCATAACTTTTAAATCTTTTTTAATGATTTCATCATAAGTAACTTTATCCAATTTTTTAGCATTTGGATTTGTCTTAGGATCATCATCATAAATTCCATCAACGCCATTTTTTGCCATAAGCATAACTTCTGCATTAATTTCGGAAGCTCTTAAAGCTGATGCTGTATCTGTTGTAAAGAAAGGATTGCCTGTTCCTGCTGCAAAAATTACAACACGGCCTTTTTCTAAGTGACGAATTGCTCTGTGTCGCAAATATGGCTCACCAATTTGGTTAATAGCAATCGCAGTTTGAACTCTGCAATCAACTTCGATTTTCTTTAAAGCACATTGTAAAACAACTGCGTTCATAACTGTTGCAAGCATACCAACATAATCTCCAGAAGCTTGATCCATGCCTAGTTTAGCACTATTTTTCATGCCTCGGAAAATATTTCCGCCACCAACAACGACAGCAATTTCAACACCACGTTCATAGATTGAACGAATTTCTTCTGCTATCATTTCAACAGGTTTTGGATCAATACCAAATTGTTGGTCGCCCAACAAAGCTTCGCCGCTTATCTTTAGCAACACACGTTTATATTTATTATCAACCATTAGTTTCCTCTTTCCTTAATATGCCGAAACGACTCTCAAAATACGTTCCAACTCCTTTATTATATAGTAGTAAAAAAGGGCTTACTTGTAAAGTATAGAAAATTTATTCACCTAATTCGTGTGCTTTTTGAGATGTCTTTGCGATAACCTCATCAAAAATGTTATCAATATTCTTTTCTTCCATCACATCAACACCAACTCTAGTACACCCGCCTTTTGTTGCAACATTAGATACAAGTTCTTCCATGCTAATATCACGATTTAATGCCATTTTTGCAGAACCAATTGCAGTCTGGATACTCAATAAAAGCGCTTTTTCATATTCCATTCCGAGTTTTTCGCCAGCACGAGCAATATCATTTATAACTTTGTAAAAAAATGCTGGGCCAGAACCTGAAATCGCAGTCACAATATCCATTTGGGACTCACTCTCTAAAATTATACATTTCCCAATTGAAGAAAGTAATGACTGCACGTATTCTACATCATCTTGCGTTGCAAAATCACCCCCGAAAATTGCGCTCATACCTTCACCAACAAGAGCTGGTGTATTAGGCATTACTCGTATAATACGGCTATTTAAAGGTAAATTTTCTGCGAGTTTTTTTGTGCTTATTCCTGCTGCAATTGAAACAACAAGTTTTTCTGACGTAACATAAGGTTTAATTTCTTCCAAAACCGCAACTATTTGATTTGGCTTTACTGCCAAAAAAATCACATCAACTCTTTGCGCAAGAGCTTTATTATCCAAAAGTATTTCAATAGAAAGTTCCTTTGACTTTTCTTCAAGACCTTTTTCATCAATTTGTGTAGCTAAAATTTGTGAAGGAGCTGCAAAGCCTGTGTTTATAAGACCTTTAATAATTGCACTAGCCATTTTACCGCAACCAATAAACCCAATTTTCTTCATCTTGCCCTCACTTTGCGTAATATAACTTAACCTTCCTAAAGACATGTATTTGACTAAATTTCATGTTTTATTTAGGATAAGAATATTATAAGTAAAATTAGCTGAAAAGGAAATAGAACAATGAGACGTACACTAGAAGGAACAAAAATTAAAAGACAACACGTAAGTGGTTTCAGAGCTAGAATGGCTACTCCTGGCGGTCGTGAAGTTTTAAACAGAAGACGTGCTAAAGGCAGACACCAAATCGCTATCTCTGGCAGCAAACGTGCTTAGTTTTTAGAAATAAAGATTTAACAAAAAGAGGGGCGAATCAAAAACCGCCCCTCTTTTATGCTGTAAAAATTCTTAATCCTTCTTGGCCACTGCTTCAAGTTTAATCTTAACTTCATCAAAAACACTTTGCCAATCACCTGGTGATTTTTGGCGGAAGAGACTAATGCTATCATACCAATCGCATTTACTTAAATCATCATGCCATCTCCAATTTGTATCATATGGAAGCATCACAAGACAAGGTATTCCCATTGCCCCAGCCAAATGCGCAAGAGAAGTATCATTGCAAATTACTAAATCCAAATTCTCTAATGCAGCTGCAGTTTGACCAAAATCTATTAAATCTTTTCCAATATCAATAATAGAGTGTTTTTCTGTCAATTTTTCCAACTGTTCAGAACCTTCAAAAGTTTGGAATGAATAGAATTGAGTATTTTCAATTTCAAGAAGCGGAAGGAATTGTTCTGTTTGGATTACTCTATCTTTATCATAATAGGTATTTCCTTGCCATTTTATACCTATTTTTAGCTTATCATTATTAAAATATTTTCTCTTATATTCTTGAGCCAAATCTTTATTAGCTACCAAATATCCTTCCGAACTTTCGAAAACCTTATCCCCTTTTAGTCCCAATAGAAGCGGCAAACTCATAAGAGGAACATGTACATCAAAATTCATATTCTGTTCAGGTATATATCCCTCAATAATTTCATCAATGCCCAATCCACTTTCAGCAAACAAAGGCACTAATGGTTTTTGTGGATAAAATACAATTTTTTTACAAAGTTTTTTAAGAAGTGGTAAATAGCGTGAAAACATTATCACATCTCCAAAACCAGCTTCGTAGTATACAAAAATGGTTTTATCTTTGATATTTTCACCTTTCCAAAGTGTTTTTTCATTTACCAAATTTGGGTACGTTTTATTCTGAACCGCATAAGCAGCATGCCTGCAGAGACGGTTTTCAAAAAGCTTAAGCCCTTTATCATACCTTTTTGCTCGCATCAAAGCTATTGATAAAAAGTATTCTGTATCATCATCATTTGGTCTCAATTTCTTACAAATTTTTAGGGCAGAAACAGCATTTTTGCATTGTGATTCTATGCTATAAAGATTAGCAATATTAAACCATGCTTGATAAGAAGTTGGATCTATTTTCAAAGCTCTATCGTAAAATTCGATCGCTCTTAAATTCTGCCCCAAGTTTTTATAAGCTAAAGCTAGATTAAACAAAAGTGAAAAACTTTTTGAATAATCTTTTGCGACAAGTTTTTCCAAACTAACTATTTTTTCAAATTTACCAGCACGAATACAAGCTTGAAAATATGTTTCATAAAAATATTCACATGGCTTTATAGAAATAGCTTTCTCAACCCACTCGATTGCTTCATCAACACAATTCTGTTGAAGCTTTAATACACCCATCAAGTTACATACTTCAGGATTTGCAGAATCTTGTTTCAATACTTCTTGATAAGCGCACTCTGCAAGTTCTAATCTTCCACCTTGATGATTAGAAAAACCTATGCTAATAATATCTTCTAAAGCCGGCATAATATTTCCCCCCATAATAATTTTACAAGGTCCGCAAATTTTGTAATGATACGTTTAGAGGAAATTTGAACATTCAAACTAAATAAAATATAGTATTTTATACAATTCGAATAATAATCTTATCTGTACTTTTCTTTTTTCTTATTTGCGAACCAAGAAAAAAGAAAAGTACGAAAAGAAAAAAGAAAGACGCTATTGTTTTCAACGTCCTCATTCCATTCGGCCGTGTTCTTTTGTTCGGCTTTCCGCCGAATCTCTTTAGCCTCGCAAACTCGTGCTATGCACTCAAACAGTGCTCGGCTATGTGTTATTTGTGCGCTTAACGTAACGAACAATCAATGTTAGTGAGACAACAACAGAGCGACTGCTGTTTGAACGAAGTGAGTTCAGTCGCTTAGGTCGAACTTTACAATTGATTAGTGAGTGGAGTGTGTGCGCACGAGGTTTTTTGTGGTACTTTTTTGCCGGTACAAAAAAGTACCTATAAGTTTTCTTAAAACTAGGACTGAATAAAATATTATATTTTATGTAATAGAATATTTTAACAAATTCTCGACAATCAACCAATCTGATTCTTCATCAATTTCATAAGCTGTTTCTGAAGGCATTTCATAAGTGATAATTTTACCAGAAATTCTACAATTATTTTCTAAAATATTTTTAACTGAATTTATATAGCAGGCTCCGTTTTCTGCCAGAATTCCTTGAAACTCTTGTCTACGAGGGCGATTTTTATAATCATAGTTTATTGGCTCAACCCCATCTTTAGTCTCAATCCAATGAAATTGTTTTTCCCTAACAGCTGAAAAAATAGAATCAGCATCAGAGTTTTCAAGCTTTTCTATCATCTCATCTACATAACTTGATTTTAAAAGTGGTGATGTTGCTTGAATAAGAATAAATTTATCATCATCTTTCAAACCTGTTTTTTTAATATACTCAATCATAACGCTTTCTGTAGAAGAAGTATCTTGAGCATTTTTAGAATCTCTATCATAGACTTCTAATTTTTCAAATCCAAAGTTTAAAGCTGTTGATTTAATTTCTTCAGAATCAGTAGCGATAATAACCTTATCAACAAATTTCGCATCACAAGCAGCCTTTGCAGTCCAATAAACAAGTGGTTTTCCGTTAAGAATTTTGATATTTTTCAAAGGTATCGATTTACTTCCGCCACGAACAGGAATGAACGCTATATTCATCTAAAACTCCTTTTCTATTAATTTTATTTTATTATAAACATCCTCGTTACAAGGAGTTTTTATCCCATTTTTTCTACCTAGACTAATTATTTCACCTGAAAAAATATCAACTTCTGTTTTTCTTTTATTCCGGACATCCTGCAACATCGATGTAACACCATCATCAGCTATTAGATTTGCAGACTCAAGAACTTCTTGAACATAATTATCTAAGTTTTCAACTCCACATTTTTTAGCGACAGCTAAAACTTCTTGTAATAAATTTTGTGCTTGTACTAAATAATCATCTCTATTTCTAAGTTCACCAACTGTCAAATTATAAATTGCAGAAAGCTGATTAAGCACAATATTCACTCCCAACTTTTGCCACTGAGAATAAATAATGTTTTCTGAGACTTCATAATCAATCTGAGATTTTTCAAAAAACTTTTTCAAATCCTCATTTGGTTCAAAAACAATCTTTCCTATACCATCTTGAAAAAACTTATCGCCAATTTTCATCGCACTATGGCCAATAAAATAAGAATTTAAAACTTTTGCAAACGGATATTTTTGGCGAACTTTTTCTTCTGAAGAAATTCCATTTATTAACGAAATTATTATTGTATCTTTATTGACATAATTTTTAATATATTCACACGCCAAATCTAATCCACCAGCTTTTGTGCTAATAATTATTAAATCAACTTTTTCTTTTTGATTTAGCAAAATATAATCAAACCTTTGTTTTTCTTCATTAAAAATTGGCGGATTAATTTTAAAATTTTCTAACCTTTTTTCATCAACAAGAATTTTAAGATTGCAAACGTTATTTAACTTATTTGCATAAGTTAGTCCTAAAGCCCCTAATCCACAGATGATTACATTTTTTATTTCCATATAATAATTTTATAACATTAAGCATTTTTTTTAAACAATGTTTCTTTTTGAAAATATTTTTATAGAAATGTAACAATTTTTCTCTAAGATGTTAAAAAATTTGACTCACAAACGTTAGGTTAATATGATAGGTTAAAAGGGATTATGAAAGTCACATTAAACCAGACAAATTTTAATATATTAAATCCAGCGGTTCGTAAAAATAATATTTCTTACGTTAAGAATAATGCCCCTGTTAATTCTGATGAATTGACAAAACCTATTTTGAGTTTGGCAAATTTTCCGAATGTTTCATTCAAAGCAAGTCCAGCAATGGAATTTATGATGGAACATGGCTCAGATATTTGTGCTTATACAAAGACTTTAATGATTCATCCGCAAAAATATGAACAAATGCTCCAAAAGCTTGCAAAAAGACCAAATGCACAATCTGCAATAAACCTTTTGCAAGGTTACCAAGCTTATATGCACGATGTTGAAAGCATTGTATTTGATATTCTTTGTGATGCTCCATATAAAGCAAAACGTGGTTTTAATGATATTTTAAAAGACGAGGTTCCAGAAGCTTTAACTCGATTAAAAGTAAAACAAAGAAATATTTTAACAAAACCTGAGAAGTTGATAGATAAATTAAGTGAGCCTATTGCTACGCAAGTTCGTTTAATAAGAGATGAAGCTCTTGAAAAAATGGAAAATGATACTTTTAGTAGAAAAAGCCCACTTGATAAGCTTATAAAAATTTCTGCAACAGGCAAAGACGCACAACATTTAGATAAAATTTATCAAATATGGTATAAATTGCCATCATCTTCTACTGACTTAGATGCATTTATTGTAAAAAATGCTAAACTAGATCATTTCACAGTTGCAAGACATTTATTAAGCCCTTCTGTCAAAACAATCGACCATATCATAGCTCAATCTCGCAATGGAAGCGATAGCTTATCCAATTTAGCGCCAGTCTGCGCAGATATTAATAATAAAAAAGGGTCTTTGACTTTAGAAAAAACTTGTCAGTTAGAATCTGATATTGATATTGCAGGAAATCTACAATCTTATATGAATGAAACAATCAAACGTGTTAATAGTTCCAAAGATCCGTTTAGTAAAAAACCTTCTTATCCAGTTGCAGTTGCGAAAACAATTATGGAAGATTCAAAAGGAACAATTATTTTAAACACCGATGGATTAAGAATTCCTCATAATTTAGCTCACCAAGATGAAATCTTTGCATCAAGATTAGAACAAAAATATACAGTCAAACGCAGACATGGCTAAATTTCACCAATTAAATCATATTCACTTGCGCCTGTAATTCTTACCAATTCAATATCACCTGGAACAACGTGCTTGTCAGTTTTAATGTTTACAATACCATCAATTTCAGGTGCATCAAATTGAGTTCTTGCAATAACTTCGCCTTCATCTGAATAACATTCAATAATACAAGAAACTAATTTCCCTACAAATTTTTGGTTTCTTTCTCTAGAAATCTCTTGCTGAATTTCCATCAACTTTCTTAAACGAGCTTTCGCAATACGTTTAGGAACTTGCGGTTTCATAGAATAAGAAGGTGTGCCTTTTTCTCTTGAATAAGTAAATACACCCATCCTATCAAATTTCATATCACGCACAAATTCGCAAAGGTGCTCAAAATGCTCATCCGTTTCACCAGGATAGCCCACCACAAAAGCTGTTCTTATAGAAACATCAGGAACAAGTTTTCTAATGTTTTCAATCATAGGACGATAATCAAACGCAGGACGGCTCATGAGTTTAAGCATTTCTGGATGAGAATGCTGAAGTGGAATATCAACATACTTAACAACTTTTTCGCATTCATTAATTGTTTTCAATAATTCATCACCCATTTGCGTAGGATAAGCATACATAACTCTTATCCAGCCTAGACCCTCAATTTTGTTTAGCTCTCTGAGAAGTTCTGAAAGCATAGGTTTTTTATATAAATCAATTCCATATCCCGTTGTATCTTGCGCAACAAGTATAATTTCCGTAACACCACGTTTAACAAGCGCTTTTGCTTCTTCGATAATATTTTCCATTTTGCGAGAGTTATAATTTCCTCTCAAATACGGAATTACGCAGTATCCACAACGATAATTGCAACCATCTGCAATTTTTAAATAAGAGCTTGCGCCCATTGTGATTTGTTGTCGCTCAACATTTTCTGGATAAATAAAATTAGGATTTTTATTTACTTCTTCAACATAATCACCATTTTCAACTTTTTCAACAACTTCTGCAATCTTTGAAAAATCTGTTGTTCCAACAACTGCACAAATTTCAGGAATTGCATCTTTAAGTTCATTTGCATGTTTTTGAGAAAGACAGCCTGTTACAATAACTTTTTTGCCAGCCTCTACCATTTCTAGGATAGAATGAACAGATTCTTTTTCTGCATCACAAATAAAAGAGCAAGTGTTTACAATAACCAAATCGGTTTCATCTTCGTTTAAAGTTATTCCATATCCTGCTTGTTTTAGAAAACCTAAAATAAGCTCAGAATCTACTAAATTTTTTGCACAACCGTGACTAATAAGAGCTATTTTTTTCATAAAAAAATTTTATCACAGGGGGAAATGACTATCAATATTGACCATGCTTTTAAATATTTTTTGTCAATATAATTTATGGCATGGCTAAGGTAAATTTTTGTAAATTCTAATTTTTCTTAATAGGCATGGGAGGCATGGTCAATTGTAAATTTTTTTACAAAAATGTTTACTTGATACAAAACTTGGATGTCCTAATATAGAATTACAGACACGGAAAGGAGTGATGGCTACATAGACCCTGGGGAGGGGAAAGAGAGAAAAACACAAATCAATTATTAAAAAATTAAAAGCCTCATTTAAAACTTTTTATTATATTAATCACAAATCAATATTGAGGCAAAAAAAAACAAAAATATACATTTACCGTAAGAGGTATAAATAGTATAAAAAAGATTTAAAAATTTTGATTTTTGGGTAGGAGATTTATTGGGTTAAAAAAAGCTTGTATTATATACAAGCTTTCTTTTTTCTATAACTTTAACCAAACAACTCCATATGGTGCAATTCTTAAATTCATTGTGCGATTTTTCAAAGACACATTAACTCTCACATCATCACCATTTATTAGGTTTTTAAAACTTGTGATTTTATTATCTTCTGCACCCAAAACAACGCTCATCGGAATTGTTATTTCTGCAATAAGTTTTTCACTAGATAAATTATTTATTACTAAAATCTTTTCGTCACCAAAGCTTCTGATATAAGAAAAATTGCTTGGAGATTTTGTCTTAAGCAAAGTAAAATCACCACGTGACATTGAAGGAAGATTTTTTCTTACTGAAATAAGATTTTTAACTTTTTTATAAACCTTGCTGTTAAACGCATAATAATCTTTAGATGAACCGTAGAAAAGTTTAGCAGGAACAGCTCCTCGATTAATATCACGACTATCAAAATAGCTTGATAATTTAAATTTTGCTATTTTACTTCTTTCAAATCTTTCTCGAGCAGATTGTTTTGCGTTTTCAAAATTGTTTCTAACACCAATTTCATCACCATAGTAAATAATCGGTATTCCAGGCATAGAAAGCAGAATTGAAAAAGCCATTTCTATTCTATCTGGATTGTTATCCAAAAAGTTTGCCATTCTTCCACTTACACCAAGGCCTTTTCTAAATTCTGCACCTTTTTTAATCAAAGCATTATAGACAATTTCTCTTGTCTCTTTTTTTACCATTTCTAACGATAATTCGTCATGAACTCTTAAAAACACACCCCAGCTAGAAGTTTGCGGAATCTGTGGTGTATTTTTGTAAGCCTCAACAAAATGAGATTTATCACCTGTTACAAGTGACGCCCAAATTGCAGGCATATACGGGAAGTGGTAAGCAATCTGAAATTCATCTGTTCTTTTAATAACTTTTTCTTCGCCATTAATAATTTGTTTTGTCTTTCTTTCTTTTCCAAAATATGGCAAAATATCATTCGGCCACTGACAAGCTTCTGCTTGAATAACAGTTCTTGGTGCTGTCATTTGAATATAGTTGCTTAATAGTTTTATAATCGCATGTGTCTTTGGAAGGTTTTCTGCACTGGTTCCAACTTCTTTAGAAAGATATGGAATTGCATCGAGTCTAAATATATCAATGCCTAAATTTGCCCAATAATTAATTGTATCTAAGCAATAATATAAAACATCGGGATTCTGCCAATTTATATCTAACTGAAACGGATAAAATGTATGATAGAAATAATAATTAGCTCCACCTATATTTACTTCTCTCCAGTGATTTTCGGTAATCTCTGGAAAAATCAAACGGCGTTTTGAAACTCTACCGTCAACCTCTTGATATTCAACAATGGTTCCAGCTTGGGGATCTACATATTTTTTATATTTTGGCATTTCGTTTTTAACAATAAAATAGTTTAGCTTTGTTAAATCACCTTTAATAAGCTCTTGAAACCATTCATGTTGATCTGAAAAATGGTTTAAAACAAGGTCTGATTTTATTTTAAAACCATTTGATTTAGCTTCTTTAATAAACTCTTTGAACTGCGGAGTTCCACCTAAATCTTTGCGAATATTTTGCGGATTTTTAACATCAAATCCTGCATCAGACATTGGCGAATCTGCAAATGGCAAAAGGTAAAGAGTTGTTACACCTAAATCAGAAAGATAATCAAACATTTCAGCTGTATCTTTGAATTGATTAGGCTTTTCTGGAGTTACAACACCAAATTGATCTACATAAAACATATAGATAATTTCGTCTTTGTACCAATCTTCACTTCTCGTTAAATCTTCTTTACGCAAATCTTCTGGGCGATTTTCAATAGCAGATTTTGCAATCTGCATAACTTTATCATAAATCTCTGGAGCTTTTTCTTCCCCATAAATTTGTATAATTGCGTTGTTAATTTCACTTTCAATCTTCTTAGGCGTAATTATTGTAGCAGAAGCTTCTTCTACTTTTTTTACTTCTGCAGAAACAAGCTCTTGAGCAAACGCAGGAGAGCTAAGTAAGACTAGTGATAATAGAATTAAAATTTTACTCCTCATAGGAGTATTATAGCATGATAATATTTTTCAATTAGTTTTTAGATATTAAAATATATTTTTTGATGTGTTTGTTTTTTAATCTTGTTACTTTCTTGTATCGACAAGAAAGTAACGCAAAGAAACTCGCAAGCTGTATCTACGTTCATTAATCAATTGTAGAGCTCGACCTAAGCGACTGAACTCCCTACGGTCAAACAGCAGTCGCTTTGATAATGTCTCGCTAACATTGATTATTCACTTCGATAGGCTTGCAATATTTGTAGATGCTGAGCCCTGTTTGAGGTGCATAGCACCGAGTTGGCGAAGCTAAAGAGTGCGGGCTTGCCCGCCTAAAACCTCAGCCGAACGAAGTGAGGATGATGAGAACAATTGTGTGTTTTCTTTTTCTTTGGGCGCGTTTCTTTTTCTTTGCCTCACAAATAAAGAAAAAGAAACGCGCAAATAAAAGATATAATTAACAAACACGTCAAAAAAATATATTTTAACGTATAAAAATGTACTCTATTAACATTATTAATTTTCAATACAAATAAAAAACGGGTAATTTTCCACAGAAAATTCCCGTATTTGGGTTTGTATTGTATATTTTTGAGTCTATGCTTCTATAAATAGTCGTCTACCAACTATATTAGGCTGATTGTTATAATAACCAGCAAAATAACCACCTATAACAGGTTTGTTTTGACCATAGGTGGCAAATGGGTTTTCGTGGCTAGCACGAACAAAGGGATTTCCACTTGAGAACGGATTGGAAGATGTACTTCTTGTATTCGTTCTTCTAATTTCACCTGTCTGAATCGCAGGTGTTGATACTAAAACATTCGATAATAAATTTACAAAATTTGACATTCTTAGTTAAACCTTTCTAAAGGGTCTTTAATGATTTTTTTTCTTATGTCAATTATTTTGTCGACATTTTTTTTTAAATCTTTAAATCAATTTGTAATACATCAACCAAACAGATGAAAAATGTCGTGAAATGTAATAAAGTGTTACTTTATTATTTTCTGTAAAAACTTTCAACTTTCCACTTAATATCACCCATTGTCTTTTTTTTCTTATTTATTGTATAATCAGCAGTATACTTCTTAAGGAGAATTATTTTAAAATGAAAGTCAGCGTAAAAGTTCCCGCCAGTTCGGCTAATTTAGGACCAGGGTTTGATTGCTTAGGACTAGCGCTTCCTATATATAATACAATTACCATCGAAGAAACTGTCTTGCCTGGAACTGGCATAGAAATAAATCTAATCTCAGAAGAAGAAACCATTGATGAAATGGTTTTTGATAGTATTCCAAGAGATGAAAATAATATTGTCTACAAAGCTGTTGAAATGCTTTATAACTCAATAGGACAAGAGCCTAGCGAATTAAAAATAAACATTCAAGCTCAAATTCCTATCGCAAGAGGTTTAGGCAGCTCATCTTCAATCGTTGTAGGTGGACTTTTGGCTGCAAATAAACTTTTAGGTAATCCTGCTGATGAAACAGCACTTCTTGCAATAGCTACAGAAGTTGAAGGCCATCCTGACAATGTTGCACCAACAATATTAGGCGGTGTTGTTTTAGCTAACCAAGAAGAAGATGGCATGGTTACATACACAAAGCTTCATTGGCCAGAAGAATGGGATATCACTGTTTGTATTCCTGATTTTGAGCTATCAACAGAAATTGCACGTTCTGTTCTTCCAAAAGAAGTTCCTATGCAAGATGCAATTTATAACGCAAAGCATTTAGCAATGCTTGTTCAAGCACTTAATAATAAAGATGCTAAACTTATGAAATCTGCACTAAAAGACAGATTGCACCAGCCTTATAGGGAAAAACTTGTTCCTGGAATGCACGAAATTATTGAAGCTTTCAAACACGAAGATGGAGTACTTGGTTGTGTTCTTTCTGGTGCAGGTCCTTCTATGTTGGTTATTTCTCATAAATATGATTTAGACAAGATTAAATCTACTGTAAAAGATATTTGGGAAGCCCAAAATATCAAAGTTGATTGCAGAACTTTAAAAGTTGAAGAACAAGGTGCTATTGTTTTTTAGTCCTTTAAAAATGATTCGACAAAACCATCTAAATCACCATCCATGACAGCATCGACATTACCCACTTCAAAGCCTGTTCTATGGTCTTTAACGAGTTTGTATGGATGGAAAACATAAGAGCGAATTTGTGAGCCAAAGTTGATATCAAAATTTTCACCCTTCAACTCTGCTAACTTTTTCTCGTGTTCTCTTTGACGAATTTCTAAAAGTTTTGAAGCAAGCATTTGCATTGCATTCTCTTTATTTTGCAATTGAGAACGTTCTTGTTGGCACTTAACCACAATACCTGTAGGTTTGTGCAAAATTCTTACTGCGGTTTCAACTTTATTAACATTTTGTCCGCCTGCACCACCTGAGCGCATTGTATCTACTTCCAAATCTTCTGGAGGGATAACAATTGTTTTTTCATAATCCGCAATAATTGGTGAAACTTCGCACGATGCAAAACTTGTCTGACGTTTACCGTTTGCATTAAACGGTGAAATTCTTACTAATCTATGCACACCTTTTTCAGCTTTAGAATAGCCATAAGCAAACTTGCCTGTAATTTTTATTGTTGCAGATTTTATTCCTGCTTCTTCACCGTCAGATTTGTCAACAAGTTCAGTTTTCCAACCTCTTGACTCTGCCCAACGAATATACATTCTAAGTAGCATATTTGCCCAGTCTTGAGCATCAGTACCACCTGCTCCTGCATTAATTGACAGAAAAGCATCTGCATCATCATATTCACCAGAAAGCATCTGTTGAATATCGTATTTATCAAGTTGTTTTTCTAATTCAATAAGCGATTTTTCGCTTTCAGCAACTAGTTCTTCATCACCAATTTCTAAAGCGGTTTGAGCATCATCCAAAATTGAATTCCATTCATTAAAAAGTGATATTTTATCTTTTATTTCTCTTACTTGTTGACCAATTTCAGTAGCCAATTTTTGATCAGCCCAAACAGAAGGCTCTTGAAGCCTAGCTTCTAAATCTATTAATTTATCAGTTTGGTCTCCGCAAGCTAATTGGTTTTTTATAACTCTTTGTTTTAATTCCTCAAAGTTCATTTTTGAACTAGCTCCAAAATTTGTTTGTGAATTTCTTCAATTGATTGAGTAGAATCAACAACCCTAACCCTTTCAGGTTCTTGTTTTGCTATTTCTAAATAGCCTTGGCGTACTCTTTCAAAAAATTCCATGCCAGCAGATTCCATTCTATCCTTTTCTGCCCCAACACGTTTTTGAGAAGTTTCTACATCAACATCTAAAACAATTGTTAAATCTGGCTTTAATCCACTTGTTGCAATATTATTTAGCATTTTTATTCTATCTATATCCAAGCCTCTACCATAGCCTTGATATGCAACAGAAGAATCAGTGTGTCTATCGCAAATAACAATTGTGCCTTCTTCCAATGCAGGTTTTATAAGACAATCTACATTTTGTGCCCTATCAGCTAAAAACAGGAATGACTCACAAACAGGTGAAACATCACCATCATAATTGAGTAGAATTTCTCTAACTTTTTCACCCAAGCCTTTTGATCCAGGCTCACGAGTAAGCAAAGTTTTATAGCCTTTATTTCTTAAATACTCATCAAGGAGTTTAATTTGCGTAGTTTTTCCGCAACCATCTCCACCTTCAAATGTTATAAACAAACCTTTTGTCATTTTACAAAATCCCCTTGTTATTTTTATCATACCACAATAAGGGAATAAGAACTATTTTAAAGACCTATTTTTTTGTCTAGTTTAAAATGATCAATTAGCTTTATTATTGAAATAATTTCATTATACATTTTAAAATATTGTTGCTCATCCTTTAAAGTTTTATTGAGGTCGCAAATCGAAAAAACATCTTTTTTGGTAGGAAGAGCTATAAATAAATTCTTATCATAGAAAGCACAAGATAAATCTTTTGCTTTAAACGCAAGTTTTATATTATTTAGTCTTTCCATAAAAGACGGGGTAATAACATATCTTGCTTCAACTTCATCAGTTGTAAAAACATCATATTTCTTTTCAAAATCCACGCCTTCTAAAACAGTCCTTTGTAAATATTCTTGCGGAGATGAATGAAATAAAGTATTCGGTTTTATCAAAGTTTGTCCTGTAAAATTCTTATTCATATCAAACTTAATGATAATCCCATTAAAAACTTTAGCGTACTTCGCTTCAACTTCTTGGCCTCGTTTATTTTTATGCTGTGGTATAGCTTCTGTTAAAAGAGTTGTTTCAGAAATCTCAAAATTTACACCATTATGACTACCCGCAAAAACATCATCATTTGACCAAATATCATGTTGAGGCACAACTTGCACAAATTCATAAATATGCCCGTCTAAAGTTCCCCCTTCCTTCCAAGATATATTGTCAAAACAAGATGCTATTTCAGGCATTATTATTTTTTTGATTTTGTTTTCAAATTCTTTTTTTATAACACTTGGAACTTTGAATACAAAAACAAAAACATATAATCCCAAAAAAGTAAAGAAAGGATGAGGAATAATAAATAAAATTACTGAAATTATCAAAAGTTTTAATGCTTGCAAAATAGCAAGCTTTAGATCCTTTTTACGTTCATTTTCATATTTTAAAACTGTTGGTATAACTTTTTGCCGTAATTTTATATAAAAATCTTCACGCATTTGGTTGTATGTTTTTGGTTTTATCATTTTTACAATCCTATTTTTTGGTCTAGTTTAAAGTGGTCAATTAGCTTTATGATTGATTCAATTTCTTCATACATTTGATAAAATTGTTGCATATCATCTACCCGTTTCAAAAGTGAACAAATCGAAAATAAATCAAGTTTTGTTGAAAGAGCGACTATTAAATATTTATCATAAAAAGCACAACTTACTTTCTCAGCTTTAAATGCTAATTTTAAACTCAATAGCCGTTCCATAAAAGTTGGTGTTATTAAATAACGAGCATTGACTTCATCATCAGTAAAAACATCAAATTTTTGCTCAAATTCTATATCTTCTAAAACTGTATATTGCAATCCTTTAAGCGGAGAATTGTGTAAAAAACTATCAGGTGTAATAACAGTATGACCAGAAAAATTTTTATTCATTTCTATGCACACAATAGCACCATTAAAAACAAGTCTATAATTTTTACCTGAACCTGTTGAATATGATGCTTCTACTATTTCATAAGTAACATCTTTATACGTGCCTCTAAAAATATCATCATATTTTTCATTTGTATATTTAGAAATTACACCTGATTTAACAAAATATAAACCATTAGGAAATTTAAAATTTGACCATTTCAAATCTCCAAAACAAGAACATATAATTGGCATAATTTTTGTTTTTATTTTATTTTCAAACATTTTTTTTATACGATACCAAGAATAATATGCTGTACATAACATAAACATTGCAATATTTAATACAAATTCAGACTCTTTACTTGTTAAATTTTTGTTAAATATAAAAAGTAATAATAAAACTAATATTCCCAAAAAAGAAAATATGATACTTGTTTTTTTTGCTTGTTTTAAATTCTCTTTTCTTTCTTTTTCAAATTGGGATATAGACGGAACAACTGTTTTTCTAAACTTTTCACAAAAATCTTTACGTCTTTCTCTATATGATTTTGCTTCTTCGCTCATAATTTAACTCTCTCATTAATAAAGGGGCGAAGCCCAATGGGCTTCGCCCCTTATCATAAATCTTTTAATTTTTATTTTAAGAAATCTGCAGCATTAACGCCTTGTCTTTCAGCTTCTTCTGCTTTAAAGAATTCTTGTTTTTTGATACCACAAGCTGCTGCTACAACTGAAGTTGGGAAAATTTCTACAGCGTTATTAAGTTCAAGAACAGCTGAGTTGTAGAATCTTCTTGCTGCTGCAATATGTTCTTCTACTTCATTATAAGTATACATTGCTGTCATCATAGTTTGATCTGATTTAAGTTGAGGATAGTTTTCTACTGCAACCATAATTTGTCCCATCAAGCCTTTGATTTGAGAATCTAACTGTAATTTTTTACCAATACTATTAGTATCATTTGGAAGAGCCATAGCTTGAGATCTTAGTCTTGTTACTTCTTCCAATAAACCTTTTTCATGTTCCATGAATTTGTTAGCAATTGTTAAAATGTTTGGAATTAAATCATATCTTTTTTTCATTTGCACATCGACACTTGAAAATGCTTCCAAAACTTTATTCTTTTTCTGAATAACAGAAACATACATTTGATAAATTAAAAACAAAATAACTGCTGCGACTATTAAACCTATTAACATATTTACCTCACTTGATTGTACAACAATAGATTTTAGCATATGTTCCTCCTTCTATAACTCCTTTATGTATTGTATTTAATATATATTTCCATAAACCCAATATGTTCTAAGAACTTTTTTAACATAGTTTTTTGTTTCAGGATAAGGTATTTGTTCAACAAATTCATCTGTATCACTATATACAAGCTTTGAAATCCAACTTGTAACAGAGCCTATACCTCCATTATAAGCAGAGATTGCATATAAATCTTTGCCTCCAAAAGGTTTTTTTAGATTTGCATAATAAATACTTCCAGCTTTTATATTATTATTAACATCAAAAATATCACCAGAAATATTATTATATTTTGCGACTTCAGAATAAGTAGCTGGCATAAGTTGCATCAAACCTGATGCATTGACTCCACTTTGTGCATATGTATTAAAATGGCTTTCTTCTTTTATAATAGACTGAAGAATGATTGGATTTGAGTGACCTTTATATTTCAAAACAGTATCATAATAATGGAGTGGATAAATGAGCCTCCATCTCAAATCATCATAAGGTGGTTTTACTGCCAATTCTTCCATTGCATTTCTTGCCAATATAGCTGATATTGTATAGTTTCCTTTTTGATAAGCTATCCAACTTTGGATAAATTTATCTTTTTTACACAATTCCTCAACTAAATCATAGTCTTTTAATAAAGCAAGTCTTACTACCAAATTGTTATCTAAAGACTTCTTATAAGGAAAAACAACTGGCTTTGGAGTTAAATCTATAAACGGCAACGACCCGTCTGCTTTATATAAATTGTAATTTGCACGATAAGCATAATATGAATCTGGATATTTTGAAACCACTTGTTTATAATAATTATTCGCACTTTCGTAATGTTTTAATTTATGAGAAATTTTACCCATATAATATGTAACAGCTGGGCTAGATTTTACATTAGGAAATTTTTTAAGATGTAAGAATCCTAGACGTTGTGCATCATAATATTTTTTCTGCATATATTTTGCTAAGAATAAATTATACAAAGAATCTCCGGAAAACTGTCCTTCTGGATATTTTTCATAAAGAGTTCTGTAACAAGCTTCTTTGTATTTACCTTGTACTATCTCATTACAATTTAAGTATTCAATATAGTCTGCCCCTTGAGATGTATAATTCTTCGCAAGTAAACTTCTAATACCTTCTTTACGAGTTGGATATGTTGCAATATAGTTATCTATAATTTCAAAAACTTCATTTTGACTAACAGAATGTGCATGGTCTTTCAAACCTAATTCTGCATAATAACGAGTCTTGTCGAAATTTCCAAGCTTAAATTCGGTTTTGACAAAATCTACCCAGCTTTCTGCAATAGTTGTTTTATCCAGAAAACCACGAGCTTTTTCATATTCTCCATTATAATAATATGCCTTTGAAACAAGCAGATTATCATAATTTTTCAACTTTTCATCTAACTTTAAAACTTGTTCTGCAGACTTTACTGCAAATCTACCATCAGGAGCTTTCTGAAGATATGTTCTAAAATTTACTCTCGCTCTATCAAGAGCTTTTTCTCTTGCCTTTTCATTTTCAGGCAAATCTTCTAACTCCAACAAGCCTAAATAATACTCTGCAGCAATTGCATAATCACTTGTTGGATATTTTTTTATAATGTTTTTAAAATGTTTTTTTACTCTTTTATCCTTTATCTCAAGCATTAAATTTGCCATATTATATTCACTAATCGGAACTATTGCCGACTTTGAATTAGAATGAATAATTCTATTGTATTTTTTTATTGCTAACTCTTTCTTACCCATATTTGTTGCACAACGAGCTTGTCTAAAAAGAGCTGATTCTTTTAAATTTGAACCGCTTGGAACTTTTGCAAATTCTTGATAGGCAGTTTCAAAATCTGCATTTTTATATGTCTCTAAAGCTGATGTATATGCTTTTATACCTCTGTCTTCTGAAGAATACCTTTCATAAACAAAATACCCGATAGTTAACAACGCCAAAAATAAAACCAAATATAAATCTATTTTTCTTCTACGCACTCTCATCTAAACTAATTCCAATAAATCTAATCTCTTGTATTATCCAATGGGCTAAATAAAAACTCCCTACTATATTCTAATATATATTTATGCAAAAAGAAAATTCTGTAATAAAAGATTACATTCTTTCATCAAAAAAGCGGATTTTAGAAGAAAATCCGCCTTCAAAAAAAGTCAAAATTCGCTCTATTTCTGAAACTTCTCTATATCATTTACTCTTAACGCAAGATAAGGGCTATTTTTTCCTTTTTCTTTCAAGAAAATAACAAAAGTATCATCAAAAGCAAACATCCTTGCTTCTTCTTCTGGTGCTAATGCTGTTGTCATAACTGTCATTGCAGCTTCACTTTTAACTTTCACACCCTTGTTATTCATATCAAATTTAATTGTTTCCATGGCTTGGTTTATAACCAAATTTGTTCCCATAATTCTTTTCCCAGTTAATTCATCAAAAGATTTTTCTTCAAAGAATTTAATATTAGGAACTTTCAACTCGTCAGAAGACGTAAATTTCTTTTCGCCATTAAATACTCTTTGCTTTTTCAACATATCAGCATAAATATATGCAAACGCTTTGTTTGAAGGATTTTTATACAAATAAACTTCATCTTTACCTTTTGTTGCAAGCTTTACTGCAAAATCTTTTGATGAATTATAGAAAAGAACATTTATACCACTTCTTACATTTTCATCACGAGTTTTTTCTAGGCCAAAATATTCAGCTGTCTGTTCTTCCCCAAACAAAGATTTTCCTAATTTTTTGAACTCATTTTTGAATTCAAAATCTTTTTTTAGCATCGCATAAACAATTAACATGTCATTTCTTGGTACCAAATCTAATTTATCCAATAAATCACTTGTTTCTCTAAACTTTTTCTTTATAGCTTTAGCTATGGTTTTTTTAGTATTTTTATTAACTTTTCCTACCATTGTGTAGTAAGAATCTTCTGATAAATCGTTTGTTGTAAAGGTCTTTTGGTTCAATTCATAAACCATCAAAGGCGTTCCTTCTCTAAAACGAACTGGATTATGTATAACTTTATCAACAAAATCATTCCAAACTAATTGAAAAGTTCCAACCCAAACTCTATCTTGAGCGTTAGAACGTGACATTATCGTTGGCTGAACTTCAATTCCGGAAGCAAAAGCAGGCGCTTGCACTAACATTAATAATAAAACTAAAATCCCTAATATTTTTTTCATAAAACTCTCCTAAAAAGTATTTTTATGATTTAATTCTACCATAATTTTATTTTAAAAAATAGTTAAAATTGCTATTTTCTTCTTTTTTAAATAAAATATTGTTATGAAAAGATTTGTTTTGTTTTTTATAGGAGCTATAATTCTCTGCACAAATTATTGCTATGCTTCGAGTGAACTTTCTCAGCAAGCAACAGCATTTTATAGTGACAATAATTTTAATAAAACAATGGATTTATTGCTTCAAATTAATGAAAAGGAACGTACTGCGCAAGATTGGCTACTTTTAGGCAACCTTTTTGATGAAAAAGGCGAAAAAAACAATGCAATTTTTATGTACCAAAAAGCAATTAATACTAACCCTAAATATTATAAAGCTCACTACAATTTAGGCAATATCTATCTTTCAGAAGAAAGATACGGAATGGCGTTGGAATGCTATAAACAAGCTCTCAAAAATTGCAAAGATAATCCTTATCTTTATTACAATTTAGCTTGTGCTTATATTAAAATGGGCGACTTAAAAAAAGCAAAAAACGAATTAATTAATGCAGTTACTCTCAATAAAAATATTCCAGAAATTCATTACAATTTAGCATATGTCTACAACCGCTTGGGCAAAACAAAAATCGCTCAATCTTATTTAGATAACTATAACAAGCTAATGGAAACCAACTAAACAGCTCTAAAAGGATTTGTGTGAGTATAAGTAAGCTTTCTTAGCTCCTTAATTCTTTTACGAGCAAAAACTGCATCTTCTGATAAAGATTTCAGATCCAAGAATTTCTTGTAATATCTAATAGCATCTTTATAACGAGCAAGCTTATCAAAGCTCATAGCAATACCTAAATAAGCTTTGTAATAACTTGGGTTACGTTTGATTAGTCTAAAGAAAGTCTTTGATGCTTCCAAAAAGTTTCCCATACCCATAAGCATTGCCGCTTTGTTATAGTATGCTTTCAAATACCCTGGATTTGTTTCAATTAATTTGTCGTAAATCATTAATGAAAGTTCAGGTTCTTCCACTAATTCATGCGCAATAGCTAATTGAATTTGCGCTTCAAGGTTTTCCTTGTTGATGACGATAGCTCTTATTAAATGTGGGATTGCTTCGGCTGGTTGACCGTCAGAAAGATAACAGATACCCATTTGCAAGAAATACTTGTCATTGCTTCCGTCCAATTCAGTCAATTTTTCCAGCATTTTTATAGATTTTTTGTACTCGGTCAAATATTTGTAAGACTCAGCCAAACCCCAATAAGCTTCTTGGTGACTTCTGTCCATCATAATTGAATCGAGATAAAATTTGACCGATTCACGGTAAGATTTTGCAAAACGCAAAGCATCAGCCTTTACACACAACTCATAAGAGCGTGATTTTTTCGGCATCGATACATTATTAATGGCTTTCGCCAAATTATTCTCAACATTTGAGCTAATTTGCATAATCCTCTCCCTATGATATTCTATGCAAACTAGTCATGTTACGTAACATACAAATGGAGGATATTGATTTGAGTGAAAATTGAAAGTGGAAAATGAAAAGTTTTTACAGAGAGTGAGTAAGCAATGTAGGTTGGGGTTTCTACCCCAACTTTTTTAATTAAAGTCGTTGGGCTGAAAGCCCAACCTACTATTCTTACTTTTCTAAATCTATTATCTCTAAAATTTTTTGCAAGTTTTCTGTAATTTTTTCAAGACCAAATTTTAGATTATCAACTTCTTTGCTTGGTTTAGCCTCATCTATACAATATGATATTGAAACTCTTGAAAGTATCAAACTATCATTCAAAAGTTTTAAAATTAAATTTCTATCCATAAAATAACCTTTCTATTACAAATATTATTTTATTATATACAAAAGTATTTTATTAGCAACTTTAGTAATTGTTAAGCGGTTACAAATATTAATTAATCTTTTTATAATTGCATTATGGAACAAGAGCTTAGACAACGTATTGCATTAAATATGAAGATAGAACGTGTAAAGAAAGGTTTTACGCAAGAGAAACTTGCTGAAATTTCTGAAATATCTACTAAACATATTACTAAAATTGAAAAAGGAAAAGTAACACCGAGCATATATCTTGTTTATAAAATAGCAAAAGCTCTAGAAGTTACCATCGACACTTTAACCGATAGAAAGATTTAAAACGCTATTTTACATTTCGCAAAAACTTAGAAAACTCTTTTAATCCTATTTTTAAATGTTCAGAATCTACACAAAAGCCAACTCGGACAAAGCCTTCCATTTCAAAGGTTTCACCAGGTAAAAGTGCTACTCCAGTTTTAGATTGCAATTCTCTACAAAGCGTTCTTGATGGGATTTCTTTTTTATATCTCAAAAAAGCTGTTGTTCCACCTTTCGGAATAAATGCTTTAACATAAATTTCACCATTTAACCATTCAGTTAAAATCGAAAGTCCGTTTTTTAAAATTTCTTGATTTCTTTGTGCAATTTTATCTCTATTTTCTAGGGCCAAAGCAGAAAAATAATCATCTAAAATACTTACGCTTATTGTATTGTATTCTCTATGCTTATTTATTTCGTTTATCAAATCTCTTCTAGCGCAAACCCAACCAACTCTTAGACCTGGAAGTGAATAAGTCTTAGACATACTTCCGACTGAAATCCCTTTTTCATAGATATCTGCCATAGATTTAGAATAGAAATTTCCTTCAAAATTCAACCCACGATAGACTTCATCTGATAAAATCCAGCTATTATTTTTTTTAGCAATTTCAGCAATTCTTACTAACATATCATCAGGAATAACAGAACCTGTTGGATTATTTGGAGAATTTATACAAATTAATTTTGTTCTACCGTTTAAAGTTTTTTCTAATTCGTTCAAATTTGGAAGCCAATTATTTTCTTCTCTCAAATACAGAAAATTAACCTTTGCACCCAAAGATTTTGGTACAGAATAATGTTGTTGATAAATCGGTAAAAAACAAAGAACTTCATCACCTTTTTCCAAAAGTGATTCGAATACAAGCTGATTCGCACCAATTGCGCCATGAGTAACGGTTATATTTTCAGCTTTTTGATTTGTATAAAGTGAAGAAATAGCGTTTTTCAATCTAGCTGAGCCGTGAATTTCGCCATAATCCAACTTTGTATCAAAAATCCCGACAGAATCCGATAATTTACATACTTGAATGAGTTCTCGAACACTCATTGGCTTTATACAAGTAGACGTCAAATCATAATTTGCAGTCGGACAAAAAGTATTCATCCATTCTTCAATTTTAAACGTATCAATCCTCATAAAAATATATTAACATGGAATAAATTTAAGTTAGAAAATTTCTAAATTTTAATAGATTTCATTGTATACATTATATGTATTTTGTTAAGTTAATTTAAAACTTTTAATAGAATCCATTTTTATTTGTTCTTTCTTTTTTTCTTTATTTGTGAGGCAAAGAAAAAAAGAAAGAACGAAAGAAAAAAAGAAAACACACAACAGTTCTCATCATCCTCACTTCGTTCGGCTGAGGTTTTTAAGCGGGCAAGCCCGCAACTTTTAGCCTCGCAAACTCAAGGCTACGCCTTTCAAACAGTGCTCGGCAATTTGTGAGCGTGTGCGTAGCACAATAGCGAGCATAGAAAGATTCGGCTTTAGCCGAACTAAAAACCAAGGCTGAACGAAGTGAAGACGTAGAAAACAATGGCGTGTTTTTCTTTTCTTTTGGTACTTTTCTGTTCTTTTGCCTCGCAAATAAAAGAACAGAAAAGTACAACTAATAAAAAACTATTTAACAAAATACATATAATGTTAAGAAAGCAAGACGAACATGATTGACACACAAGCATGTTCGTCTTACTATTAAGGTACTCTAGTCGAAATTTCTGCCGGATTTGACGGCTCAGAGGGTGGGGTAAAGGAGCCCAGCTGAAATAAGGATTACAGGTTGAATGTTTTTATGGAAGCAAGAACTCGTTTATCGCCACAAAAAGCCGAAATGAATAAGAATAAAAATCGGTTTACGATTCACTATTCACAATTCACTTTTGCGAATGTATTACAAAAAATAGGTAAAAGGAGAAAAACATGCCTACAATTAACCAGTTAGTGCGTTCTGAACGTAAAAAACTAACAGACAAAACCAAATCACCGGCTCTTATGGAATGTCCACAAAGACGCGGTGTTTGTACTAGGGTTTACACAACAACCCCTAAAAAACCAAACTCAGCATTAAGAAAAGTTGCCAGAGTTAGACTTACTAACGGATTTGAAGTAACTTCATACATCCCAGGTATCGGTCACAACTTACAAGAACACAGTGTTGTTCTTATAAGAGGCGGAAGGGTTAAAGACCTTCCAGGTGTAAGATATCACATCGTTCGTGGTACTTTAGGGACAGCTGGTGTTGCTAACAGAACACAAAGCCGTTCTAAATATGGTGCTAAGAGAGCTAAAGGAGGTAAGAAATAATGTCTAGAAGATCTAAACCAGAAAGAAGAATTCCTGCAGCTGACCCTATTTATAACAGCGTAGATGTATCTAAATTCATTAACCGCGTTATGAGACGTGGTAAAAAATCTTTAGCTGAAAGAATTTTCTACGCTACAATCGAAAGAATTAAAGAAAGAACAAACGAAAACGGTTTGGAAATTTTCCAAAAAGCGTTAACAAATGCAACTCCATTATTGGAAGTAAAAGCTAGACGTATCGGTGGTTCAACTTACCAAGTTCCTATCGATGTTAAAGCTGATAGAGGTTTCGCTCTAGCTTCTTCATGGTTAATTGCAGCTGCTAAAAATAGAGGCGGAAAATCATTCGTTGAAAAATTAACTAACGAATTAATCGACGCTTCAAACGGTACTGGTGCAGCATGTAAAAAACGTGAAGACACCCACAGAATGGCAGAAGCTAACAAAGCGTTTGCTCACTACAGATATTAATATTTATATTAATAAATACAAAAAAGACTTGGAAAATTCCAAGTCTTTTTTTTCGATAAAAAAAACAGGTTTTGATTTGTACAAAACCTGCTTTTTTGTTTACCAAATTTGATTATATCATCAAACCACCAGCTACTTCAATAGCTTGACCAGTTACATATTCAGTATCAAGGGCTAAGAATTTAACAACTTTAGCGATATCTTCTACTGTACCTAAACGTTTCATTGGAATAGCTTTTAAGTATTCATCAATGTTAGGTAATTCAGCTGTCATAGCTGTTTGAATAAAGCCAGGACATACAGCATTTACTCTAATATTTCTTGAACCAAATTCTTTTGCAAGAGTTTGAGTGAAACCGATTAGACCAGCTTTAGATGCTGAATAGTTAGCTTGACCAGCATTACCGTGACGACCAACAATAGATGACATGTTAATAATAGAACCTTGTCTAGCTTTTGACATGTATTTAATAACTGCATTTGTTACACAGAAAGCAGAAGTTAAGTTAACTTTGATAACGCTTTCCCATTGTGGCATATCCATTCTTAAGAATAGACCGTCTCTTGTAATACCAGCGTTGTTTAACAAGATATCAATTTTGCCGTGTTCTGCAATCATCTTATCAACGTTTTCTTTAACTGCATCATAGTTAGAAACGTCAAAGCTGTAGAAATAAGCGTTTACGCCACAAGCTTTGATTTCATCTAATGCAGGTTGAGCTTTTTCAGCATCACAAATATCGTTAATAATAATGTCACAACCAGCTTTTGCTAATTCAAGAGCGCAACCTAGTCCAATACCTCTTGAACCGCCAGTAATTAAAGCAATTTTTCTTTCTGTCATTTTAAAATTCTCCTTTTTTTATTAGTCTTTAGGTCGTTAAGACTTTATGACGTTAAGTTCGTTACATTTTAATTTGTTCCATCATATATTTTTGTAAACCTCTCAACAATGCAAAAAGTTTATCAATTTTCGTTTTTATTTCACTTGAATCTTTTAAATAACCTAAATTTTGTGAAATTATAATTTGTGTATCTAATTCAGCTAAAGATGCAATTGCAATGTCAATAAATCTCACAGTATCCTTATCTGATTTTCTTGACGAACCTTCTGCTATGTTTGAAGGAATTGCTACTACCGCTCTACGCATTTGGCTAACAAGTCCGTATTTTTCATCATCAGGAAAAGATTTTGTAATTGTATAAATTTCAGTTGTAAGAGCAATTGCTTCTTTCCAAACTTCCAAATCTTTGTAATACATATTTTATTTTCTCCTTTAATGAACTTAACGTCTTAACGCCCTAATGTCTTAAAGACTTTTATACATTAGCCATTTCAGCGTTCAGAGCTTCAACAGTAGCTTCTAGTGAAGCTAAGTCAAATACGTTATAAACTGTTGCTTCAGGTGCAATCTTTTTATTCAAACCAGCAAGAACTTTTCCAGGTCCGATTTCAATAAATGTATCAACACCTTCTGCTATCATTTTTTCAATTGTTTGAGTCCAATATACTGATGAATAAATTTGTTTTGGCATTTTTGCTCTAAAATCTTCTTTTAAAGTTGTAGCTTCAGCATCAACGTTTGTAATAACAGGAATTGATGCATCATTCAATTCAACATCAGCGATAAACTCACCAAATTTACCCCCCGCTGATTCCATAAATTTAGAGTGGAAAGCTCCAGATACAGCAAGAGGAACAACTCTTCTTACGCCGTTTGCAAGTAAGTAATCGCTAGTTGCTTTTACAGCGTCTTCTGCGCCTGTAATAACAACTTGAGCAGGTGAATTATAGTTTGCTACGTCAACATAACCTACTTTATTTCCTTCTTCCAAACCAGCTTTTAAAACTTCTTCGCTAGCATTAAGTACAGCTGCCATTGCTCCGCCTTTAGTCTCGCTCATCAAATCAGCACGTTTTTGGATTGCTCTAAGTGTGTTTTCTAAGCTCATTACACCAGCAGAAAACATTGCACAGTATTCACCCAAAGAATGACCTGCAACAAAATCAGGTGTAATATTACATTTTTCACGAAGAGCTTCCATTGCAGCGATCGACATTGTAACGATACAAGGCTGAGTGTTAACTGTTTGTTTTAAATTTTCTTCTGGTCCTTCAAAACAAAGTGATGAAACACTTTTATTCAAAGTTGAGTTTGCTATCTCAAACACTTCTTTTGCAGCGTTAGAGCTTTCATATAAATCTTTTCCCATACCCACAGCTTGTGAGCCCTGACCTGGAAATAAGAATGCTACTTTTTTCATTTATTATTTTCTCCTTTTTTATCTTTTTGTATTATTCTAGCTGGGTTGCCAACAACTAGACAATTGTCTGGTACATCTTGCGTTACAACAGCATTTGCACCAATAACAACATTATCACCAATCGTTATTCCGCCAACAACACAAGCACCTGCATAAATTGTAACGTTGTTACCAATTTTAGGAAAATGCTCTGCGAGAAATGCTAAATCCTTATTTTTCGCACCAATGGTAACATTTTGATAAATTGTACAATTCTTACCTATCTCACCATTAGTAGCAATAACAATACCCAAAGGATGAGGGAAATTAGTTTTTTGCCTATAAAGCATGTCTGCATTATAAAGACAACAGTTAGTGTACATCGGTATTTTTATTTTAACACCCATGATGGTTAAAACTTTATTCATACCTGATCTTTTTATAGAAAATACATTACACAATATCTTTTTTAGCATATTCCTTCTCTTAGTCTAACAATCGCTCCGCCCCAAGTCATGCCTGCACCGAAGCCTGTTAAAATTGCAGTTGAGCCAAGTTTAACTTTGCCTTGTTCAACGCTTTCTACAAGCGCTAGTGGAATCGACGCAGCTGAAGTGTTACCATATTTTTCAATATTTGTAACAACTTTATCTTCTGAATATCCAAGTCTCTCTTGAACAGCTTGAATAATTCTTAAATTAGCTTGGTGAGGAATTAGATAGTCAATATCCTCATTTTTCATGCCCGCATCTGCAACAAGTTTTTCTACGTATTCTGGTAAAACACGAGCGACAAAGCGATAAACCTCTTTACCATTCATAGTAATAAAGGCTGATTTTTCAGTATTTGGCTCGACTAATGGACAGTTTTTACCAGTTAAATTAAACTCAATAATATTTCCGATAGAACCATCAGATTTAATATCAATAGAAATAATATCATCAACTCCATCATCAGATGCTGTAACAACCATAGCACCTGCACCATCACCGAATAGAATTGAACAAGATCTATCTGACCAATCTAATAATTTTGTGTTGTTATCAGTCGCAACAATCAAAATATTTTTGTACATACCTGATGAAATAAAACCTCTTGCTATGCTCAAAGCATAAATCAAACCTGTACAAGCTGCAGTTATATCAAAAGCCGGTATGTTATTTGGAATCCCCAAAGCTGCTTGTATTCTACAGCCCATTGCCGGATATAACTGAGATGGAGCAGAAGTTGCTACAATAATTAATTCAATATCTTCAGCTTTTATATTAGATTTTGCTAACGCATTTTTTGCAGCATCCACACCTAACTCAAACGCACTTTCATCACCTGATACCATACGTCTTTCTTTTATTCCAGTTCTAGAATAAATCCATTCATCAGATGTATCATATAATTTTGTTAAATCTTCATTTGTTATAACTGCCTTCGGCACGCTGTAACCAACACCTGCTATTCTTAATGGTATTGCATTATTAATCATTATCTTTTATACTCCTCTTTTTTAAAGAGCAATTTTTGCTCATTTTATATTTTATCACAAACAAAAAAGTCGTGACACAGTGTCACGACTTTTTATTAACTTTGTTAAAGATTATCATTAAATCATTTCAGAAATCTTTGTATTTACACCTGTTTCAACTGCGTTTTTAGCAACTCTTACAGCATTTTTAATCGCATAAGCTTTACTTCTACCGTGAGAAATAACTGTAATACCTTTAACACCTAAAAGCAAACATCCGCCAAACTCTTCGTAATTAATTCTGCCATAAATTCTTCTCAAGAAAGGTTTTGCAAGCATACCAACAATCATACCCAAAAAATCTGATTTAAATGTGCTCTTAATCATTTTGAACAATAATGTCGCAGTACCTTCAGTAACTTTTAATACAACGTTACCCACGAAGCCATCACATACAACAACGTCACAAACATTCAAGAACAATTCTCTGCCTTCTACATTACCCATAAAGTTGAATTTTTCTTTTTCTTCTTCTAATAAGTTATACGCAGCTTGAGCTAGTTCATTACCTTTACCTGCTTCTTCACCGATATTAAGAACACCAACACGAGGGTTTTCAACACCTAAAACATTTTTAGAGAATGTCATGCCCATAACTGCAAATTGTTTAAGCATTTGTGGAGTACAGTTGCTATTTGCACCTCCATCAATGACAACAATCGGTTTTTTCATTGTAGGTAATGTAACTGCAATAGCAGGTCTGTCAACACCAGGAATTCTACCTAATCCAAATAAGCTTGATGCCATTGCTGCGCCTGTTGAACCAGCTGCTACTAATGCATCTGAGCTACCTGTAGCAACAGAATTTACTGTTAATACAATAGAAGAATTTTTCTTCTTACGAATAGCTTGTCCTGGAGCTTCGCCCATTTCAATAACTTCAGAAGCATGCGTAATTTTAATATCTAAAGATTTAACATCAACATGAACTCTTCTTTTTCTACCAGCTTTTCCACAATCTGATAAAAAACCTTCCCTTTGAATTTGCTCTAAGCAACTTTCAATTCTATCTTCTTTACCAACAAGTTCGATAGCTACTCCATACTCTGCAGCTGCCCAAACTGCACCTGCAACTATTTCAAATGGTGCATTATCGCCACCCATTGCATCAACTGCTATTCTTGTCATCCTCACCTCTTTTTATTACATAATCCCAATTTACTTATTTATGCGGAAAGTCCTTCAACCTTCCGCAATAATAAATAAACAGTTATTATTCTTCTGTTGTTTCTTCAACTTTTTCTTCAACAACAGCTTCTTCAGTAGTTTCAACTACTTCTTCTGCTTTTACTTCTTCAACAGGAGTTTCAACAACTTCTTCTACTTTAGTTTCTTCAACTTTTGCAGCTTTTTTTGTTGATTTTTTAGGAGCTTTTTTAGCTTCTTTAACTTCTGTTGCTTCTACAAAGCCTTCAGCTTTTCTTGAAACAACTTTACCTTTGTATTGACCACAAGCTGTGCAAACTGTGTGAGCTAATGCAACTGCACCGCAGTTAGGACATTTTGTAGTTGTAGGTTTTGTTGCTTTCCAATTTGATCTTCTTTTTCCTTGAGCACTGTGCCCAGTTCTTTTCTTAGGTACTGCCATTTTCTTTATATCATCCTTTCTAGTTTGTTTTGTCTTGCCACCGTATTTTGCAAATATTAATTACTAATTTTTCTAATCTTTATTTGGCAAAATACTAAATTGTTTTATTGGCTTTTCCTTTCTATTTTTCTACTTATATTTTCGGGTTAATTTTTCTTTTCAATCTGAATATTCTTGAAAACATCCATTCTTGAATCATGTGTTTGATAGTTTTCATCGGACGTGAACATGTCCTCATTACAATTTATACCACAAACCTTTTTATTTGGTAAAGCTAATATTACAGATTGATACAATAAGTCATAAATATCAATCTCTTTTTCGCCATTCAAATCTGTTATAAACTGACCTCTTGAAAGCTCAAACTCTGATGAATACTCATCTTGAAGCGAATGCTTTGCAAAAGTTTCTTCTATATCAATATCCAAATCATAATCAAATTCTTGTAAACATCTATCACAAGTTAGCTTCAATTTTCCTTGAGCAGTTCCGCTTACTTCAATAAATTGACCTAAAGATTTCAATTCCAAATCAGCATAAATGTCCGCACCAAATTCTTCCATGTATTCATCAAATTCATAAAACATGGTTTTATTTGGTTCTTTTTCAATATCTTCGATTAGGATTTTGGTCATTGTTCTTAAGTCCTTAAGTCTTTAAGGCATTAAGACTTTAAGTTCGTTTAATTCGCTTCGCTCATATTATTTTAATGAACTTAACGGCTTAACGTCTTAATGTCTCAACATCTTTCCTATGCTACCGGTTCTTCTTGAAGAACAAGTCCTGCAATTTGAGTTGAAACAAAGCAAAGTTTTTTAATTGGTCCGATTGGTTCTTTTTCTACAAGAACAGGTGTTGGGCTTTTCATAAGTTGTTTTAATTCAGCATAAACAGCTTGTGGATTGTCAAAATACATAACAACAGGTGTTGCTGAGCCTTTTAAGAAAAGAATAACTGCTTGTCTTGTTTTTTGAGGTGTTCCAAATTGTTGAACCATTTTTGTTCTCCTTTTTTCTTTTGCACTGTTGTATTATACTATAAAAATAAAAAGTCGTTAAGACATTAAGACGTTAAGCCGTTAAGTTCATTAAAATAATATGAGCGAAGCGAATTAAACGAACTTAAAGCCTTAAAGACCTAAAGACTTAAAGACTTTTAAGGGAAATTATGTTTTCAAAAATAAACCAAATACTAAATAATGATGGTGTGATAGCTTTTGTTACCGATACTGTCTGGGGAGTTGGTTGTTTGCCAACATCTGAAAAAGCTGTTCAAAGAATTTATGAAATCAAAAATCGGGAGGCTAAAAAACCTTTGATACTCATGTCAGACGATATTTACCCCCTTTTTGATTACGTTAAACAACCAATAGAAAAACAGGCTCAAAGATTAATTAAAGACCATTTCCCAGGTGCTTTAACTTTGGTTGTTGAAAAATCTGAAAACACGCCTGATTTTATAACTTCAAATATGAATACAGTTGGAATAAGAGTTCCTAATAATGAAACTTTTGCAAAAATTTGCCAATCAATAGACGGTCGAGTGCTTGCAACAACAAGCGCAAACCTATCAGGTGAAGCCCCAGCTTTAACTTATGAAGAAGCTATTGAATATATCGGCGACAAAGTTGATTTAGTAATAGAAGATTTTGGTTGCTCTGCAAAAGGTCTAGCTTCAACCGTTGCAGGGTTTAAAAACGGTGAAATTGTTATTTTTAGACAAGGTGAAGTGATTATTTAAAATATATCAAATACCCTCGCCCCTTGAGGGAGAGGATAGAATTTCAACATGAGTGAAATGAAAGTTAGAAATTCGGGTGAGGGGTTAATATAAAACTACACCTCAGTTTCAACAAAAGGCAACATTTTTTCTTCACCAAAATATGAATAATTTTCTAAAGCTCGACCAATATGAACTGGGCGAACTTGACCCGCTGAATTTTGAGCAACTGACACAAACGTCATACTTGGATTTGCCTTGTATTCAGAAACAGCGTTTTCTTCACAATATTGCATGTATTCATCATAAGTAACAATTCCGTCACCATTAAAATCCATAGCTTCATTGTAATTATCTTCACCTTTTGTTGCGAAAACTTTTTCTTCTTTTTCTTCAGCTTGGATTAAATTATCAACAGTTGGTCGGTTTGCTTTTGCTGTTTGAAAAGCTTGCATATCAAGCATATTCATTCTTAGTTGGTTGATTGATGATGTCATAAATTAAAGCTCCGTTGTTTAAAATTGACCCCTCACCCCAACCCTCTCCCCAAGGAGAGGGAGAAAAGCGAAGTGATTTTATTATTATAAACTGTGTTTTTGCAATCTCAATCGTTCTTGAGAATAAGATTACAGGGTATTCTTGAGAATGGTTTTAATCAACACATCATTATCAATAAGTTGGGTATCATAAATTCTAAACTTTTTACAATCAGCAATTTTTTCTACATTTCCACCGTCAAAACAACTTTTTGCAGAATTATCGTTCACAATTTTTGGTGCGATAAATTGGTAAATTTCATCAATCAAGTTTTCTCTTAAAAATGCGCCTGCTAATTTACCGCCACATTCTACAAAAACAGTACAAACACCTCTTCTATAAAGCTCATCTAAAACAGCTCTTAAATCCAAATTGCCATCCTTAAGAGGTGTATTTACCCCATTTGCAACATAAATTTCGCCCTGTTGATAAATTTTTGCATCCTTTGAAGTCCTATTATCTTTATCAAGAACACATTTAAATTTATGCGCCATTGTCGGATTATCTGCAATCACTGTATTAGAAGAAGTCAAAATACAATCAAATTCTTCTCTCATTCTATAGACTTCTTTTCTCGCTTCATCAGATGTAATCCATTTTGAATCACCTGTTTTTGTTGCAATCTTTCCGTCCATTGTGGTTGCGGTTTTTAGAACAACATAAGGTAATTTTTGAGTAATATTTTTTATAAAAACACGGTTTAAAAACTTAGCTTCTTCTTCCAAAACACCTTCTACTACTTCAATTTCAGCTTCTTTAAGTTTTGATAATCCATCAACTTTTGGATTAGGGTCACGAGATGCAATCACAACTTTTTTAATTTTTCTTTCAATTATTAAATCAACACACGGCGGAGTCTTACCATAGTACGAACAAGGCTCCAAATTTACATACAAAGTTCCGCCTTCTGCTTCATTATTTTGCAATTTCAATAAAGCGTCACGTTCTGCGTGGTTTTCGCCATACTTTTTGTGGTATCCTTTTGATACCAGATTTCCGTTTTTATCCAAAACAACGCAACCCACCATTGGATTAGGCAAAACGCTTCCTTCGCCTTGCTTTGCAAGTTCAAAACACATTCTCATATACTGTTCATCAAGGTTTTGTACCATTTTCTATTTCCCTAACGCATCTTTCCAAGAAAGCGAAGCTTTATATGAGCTTCTAACCAAAGGATCAATTTGATAATTAGTAAAGCCAACTTTTTGAGCAAGTTTTCTTAAATCTTCAAACTCCTCTAAAGTATAGTATTTTGCAACAGGCAAATGAGCTTTTGAAGGCTGAATGTATTGACCGATTGTAATTATATCAACACCTGCATCTTTCAAATCTCTCAAGGTATCTTCTATCTCATTTACCCCTTCGCCTAAGCCGACCATTAAGCCTGATTTTGTAATGATATCAGAATTGTCTTTAACATATTTTAAAACCCTTATTGACAACTCATAATCACCTTGTGGACGAGCGGTTTTGAATAAAGATTTAACAGTTTCAATATTATGATTAAAGACTTCCGGATGCGCTTTGATGATTAAATCAAGCGATTTTTTTGTTCCCTCTCCAAGGGACTCTGCCGAGCAAAACGATTGAGTATCGTTTTGTGAGAGGTCTGCAAGGGAGGGGGTTAATTTATCATATTTACCCTTAAAATCAGGTGTAAGGATTTCGATTTTCGCATCACAAATTTTACGAATTTCATCAATACAATTTTTGAAATGTTCAGCACCACCATCAGCTAAATCATCACGAGTAACCGAGGTTATGACAGCATATTTTAGTCCTAATTCCTTAACCGCTTCTGCAACGTGTTTTGGCTCATCCAAATCCAATGGCTCAGGACGAGCTGTGCCAATATTACAATAACGACAGTTGCGTGTGCAGACATTACCCATAATCAAAAAAGTTGCGGTATTACGTGAATAACATTCGCTTTTATTTGGGCAACGTGCGCCTTCGCAAACAGTGTTTAAACATTTTGTTTTCAAAATTCTTCTTACTGTTTTTGTTTTTTCAGTATCAATAATCGGTTTTTTTAAATACTCTGGTAATCTTTGTCTCGATTCTTTTTCTTGCTTTATTGGTTCTAAATACTCTGGTAATCTTTGCATATAACACCTCAATAAGATTATAGCAATATCCAATATTAAATTTTGTAAATATTTATATCAAATATAAAAAATAAAATATTCACGAGGTTTTAATTCAATGTAATTAAGGAAGAACCATGCAAATAAACAATACTCCACAGATTTCATACCAACCAAACTTCAAACAAGTTAATTTAGTTAAAGTACCGAAATATTTTTTTAAAGAAGGCTCTTCGTCATTAGTTTGCGAAAAGTTTGTTCAAGAAAGCCTTAAAAACGCAGTTGGAGAAAAACCTATCGGTATAATCCAAAAAATTTTATTAGACTTAGGTATAAAAAGAAATCCAGATAACAAAATATATGCAATGCTCGAATACCCTGGTTATGCACCTATAATGAAAATGCTAGAAGAGAAAGGTTTTTCTTTTAGTTGGTTTAAACAAAATACAAAATCAAATTTGAGTGAGCCAAAATATGATGACTTTTACTCTTTTTATGTTTTGACAAAAGAAGACAAAAATAATTATTACACCAATTTAGTCTCACAAGGATATAAAATAAAAGAAGACTTAACAGAAAAAATTTGCTCAATGATAGAAAAAGATGAAACAATTCAAGAATTTAAGGCTGCAGAAATGGCTGCTAGTTATCTAAATGAAAAATTCCAAGAAATTATTGCAGGCAAAGAAGTAAACGAATTTGTATGGGAACTAGATAATTACAGAGAATTAGTAAAAAAACTTGATGTTTAAATATTATTAATTGGCATAAATACTTTTACACAGAAACCACATTCTTCTGAAGAATAAAGTCTTATTTCTCCGCCCATGCCTTCTACAAGACCTTTAACAATATAAAGCCCCAATCCTGTTCCACGAGTTGTTCTTGTTGTAGAATCATCGACACGTGTAAACTTTTCAAACAGAGTTTTTAATTTTTCTCTTGGAATAACATCATAATCATTTTTAACAAAAATTACTGCTTTATTATCTTCAATTTCCATATCTAAAATAATTGAAGAACCTTCTTTAGAATATTTAACAGCATTTTCAATCAAGTTGACAAAAACTTGTTCAATTCTATCATTATCAGCTAAAATTTCCACGTCTTTATCCAAAATATTATTCACAATCTCTTTTTGAGAATCATTTTTAACAAGCATAATTGAGTTTTCAATAACAGAATTAATTGATATAGGAACTGTATTAAAATTAAGTCTTTGTCCTTCAATATCAGGAATAACAAGCAAGTCTTCTATCATACGTTTAAGTCTTTCAGCTTGTTTTTTAATAACTTTTAGCGATTTTTGTTTAGTTTCTTCATCAATTTCAATATCTTGTCTTAAAAGTCGAGATGTATAGCCCTGAATACTTGTCAAAGGTGTTCTAAATTCATGACTCACAGTATCAATCATATTTGAGCGAAATTCGTTCAACTGTTTAAGCTCTTTGTTTTTCTTTTTTAATCGAATATCTGATTTATGTATTTGAGTCGCCATTTTATTAAATTCACTTGATAAAAATACAATTTCAAACGGCGTAAAAATATTTGTTAAGAGCCTTATCTTTCTTCCGTAATTACCTTTGGAAATCGCAATAATAGCTTTAAATAATTGTCGAATATTAATGTACAAATAAGATGTATAAAGCCCTACTGTAAAGAAAACAGCTAAAGCAGTAATCAAAATTGAAAGAATGATTTTATCTCTGTTATTATAAATCATTCTCTTTGTAACAGCTTCAGTGGTATTTACAATAATTGTGATATTTGGTCGTGTTTTTTTATGGTAAGCAAGCGGTTGGTTTTTGACATCACCATAAATAACAGTAGTATCCATTTTTAAATTTTGTGGAAGCTGTTTCATGCTGCTTTCAAAAATATCTTTTTCGTAATTAATTGCTGCGACAAGTCTGTTTTCATCACCTGCCAAAACATAAATTTGACGTTTATTTTGCTCTAAAGTCTTAAACAAACTGGCCTTCAAATTTTTCATATCAAGAATTGCGACAAGAAAATCACCATTCTTTAGTTCTTTCTTGAAAACTGCAGTATTATTATCATAATCAAACTTTGCATAATTCTGAATCTGAGAAGGCTTTACAATAGATAATTCTTTATAAAATGGTAAATTTTTAATTACAGTTGCTAAATATTCATCAGCTTTTTCTGGTGAATCATAATACTCCAAAGTTGAGCTAATTTGCATTAATTCATTATCAATAGAATGTTGAAAAACATCAACCTCTTCTGACACAATATCAGCAATCATTGTAGCAGCGTCTCTTAATTGGGCACGGTTAGATTGTTGGTTAACATTATTGATAATGAACCCACTAACTGTCATCGGAATAAATACCGCAAAAAATATTACGATAATTATTTGTTCTGCTATTTTTAATCTACGTTTACTGAAGAATTTTACCATTTAGAATTTCCCATTATAAGCAAGATATCACCCCATCCGAGCTTCGCCCACCTTCCCCATCCAAAGAAGGTTATATCAAAAACTTATCCACCAAATGGAGTTAGTTTATATCCCACATTAGTTACAGTATGCAAATACTTTGGATTTTTTGTATCTGGCTCAATTTTATTTCTCAAACCACCGACGTGAACTCTTAGCATACGTACATCTTCGTCTCTGTCATAGCCCCAAACTTCTTCAAGCAAAGTCGCAAGAGTGACAGCTTTGTTAAAGTGCTGCATTAGACAATATAATATTTCAAACTCAGTTGGAGTAAGTTTAACTTTTTTGTTCAAAATAATACATTCTAAAGAATCCGGTAAAATTTCAATTTCACCCACATCAAGAATTTCTGTTGAACCTAAAGTCTCTACTTGAGGTTGATTTCTGCGCAAAAGAACACGAATACGCAATAAAACTTCTTGAATATCAAAAGGTTTTACTAAATAATCATCTGCTCCACTATCAAAGCCACTTGTTTTATCTCCAATAGTACCTTTTGCAGTTAACATTAGAATTGGCACATTATTTTTTGCCTGACGAATATTTTTACAAACATCAAAACCATTCATCTTTGGCATCATGACATCTAATAAAATTAAATCATACTTATTATTAAGAGCTTTATTTAAACCTTCCATGCCATCAGCAGCAGTATCGACAAAATAACCACTTGATGCAATGTCAAACTCAAGCAAATCCCTAATTTCAGTATCGTCATCTACAATAAGTATTCTTTTCTTTTCACCCATAGATACACCTCTAAAATCCTTATGTATATTTTAATTTAATATTATGAGCTTTGCAAGAAAAATTTATTAATCAAAGTTACCATTAAAAAAGCTTCTCAAAGTTTGTTCATAATCGTTTTCTTTTATAATAATAGGTTTTTCTATATATGGCGTATTCAAAAGAGAATTTTTTGTCGGAATTAAAGTTTTTGTATCTAAATTTTCAGTTAATCTTTTTCCTAAATCACAAGCTACAGCTTCATAAGGTGTTGTTGTAGCATGCTGACAAAGTTTTGAAAACATTTCACCATATTTTTGTTGAAAGTTTGAAATAAAACTAGGGTCAAGAACTTTAAGTATCAAATCCATATAGGAGTATGTGCCAATTTTTCTTAATAAATTTCTGTTGTGAATTGCATGAGAAAATTCGTGTAAAAATATATGTAAAAAATGGTCAGTAGGTGCTTGTTTGTTTTCAAAATTCAAATCAGCAATTTCATCAACTTTGTCCCAGAAGAAATTACCGTTTGGGTAATTGTATTCCGGATATTCATTTATAAAAATTACATTTTCCGGAATTGTATATTTATCACCGGTAATTTTACAAGGAGTTGTTGTGCAAAATCCATCTGCTTCAGGGTTTACACCTTTTAAGCATCTGAAGTTTTCAACAACAATTCCTCTTGGTAAACCTAAATTTAAACCATAGTTTTGGTTTAAAAATTGTATTACTTCAAAGCTTTTTAATGTGCACCAAGCTAAGACTTTATTGTTTTTAAAATCAGCAGGGATTCCATTTTGGATAAAATATTTTGCAATTCTTTCCGGTTCGCATGACTTTATCTCGCACTTCATTTTAGAAGTAAGACCTGCTTGAAAATTTATAGTTTTATTATTCTGAATAGCACTTATTTGCATACTATATAAAAATACGTAAATATTTTTTTTGCTATTTGAACTTTTGTAAAAATTTTCAACATAAAAATAGATTTTATTGTTTGAAGTGCTTCAATACAGATAGTAACCCAATCAATATAAAGGATTAATAATATGGTCAAAGCAATTTCAGCTTTTAAAACAGTGCCGGCTCAATATGTAAAACGTAATTTTGCAAATCAAGCTACAAGCAAGCTACCAATACTTGAGAAGCCATTATTACAATATTCTGCTAGTGATGACCGAAACAGAGTCGCAGCGCAAATATTAAATTTTTTAAAAGAAAAAAAGATAGATTTGCCTAATATTATTAAATGGGATCTGAAAAATGGTGGGTTTATGGAATACACCAAGACCGATCTTAAAGTAAAACTCAACATTGCCAAAAGCAATGGTAAAATTACTGAAGAAGAACATCAAACATATATGAATAAAATTGCTTTTACTGGGAAAAATAATACAACTCCTGATATTGAGATATTTCCTGAAGCTGAAGAAGCAGTTAAAAGTAGCATAGTTTTCACTTCCCAGCCAGTTAAAGATATTGATGTTTCACTACCAGAATCTTTGCAAGAAATTGTAGATTCAGATACTTCAATTGAACTTCTTGACTCAAAACTAGAAGGCTTGGTGGATGATTTAGCTGACTCACTTAGTGACGGCGAAAATGTACAAGAAATTTTCAATAAAATCATTGATGCAACATAAGAAAAGAGTTTTTTATGAAAATCGAAGCTCAACAATACATATTTACAAAAAGAACAAATTATATTAATCCGCAACAACCATCTTTTAAAGGTGACCTAATGCTCGATGGCCCTAAATTAGAACATTTTGGCGAGAGTGTCAGCAGGGGGGCAAAAAACTTAGGAAAACTTATTAAGAGTGAATGGGAAGATTTATTTGCCTATCCAAGTAAAACCAAAACTCAAATGGAATATGAAGAAGCAATAGAAAAAGCCAACGCACTTATTGCAAAAATCAAAAAAGAAAAAGAAGAAAAAGAACTCGCACTTAATAAAATTGAACGAGATCGTCAAGCCAAAATTTATGCTAAGCAAAGACGTAAAGAAAAAGTAAAAGACTTCTTTTATAATATTGGCGATTTTATAGGCGATGCAGCATATACTGTCAAAGAAAAAATTGCAGATATGTTTGACTCTATTAGAATTTGGTACAAATGGACTGCTAAAGATAAAATTATTGATTTCAAAGACAATGTTGTTGAAAAAACTGTAGATAGTGCCTATTTTATAAAAGACAAAACCCTTCAAGGCATATATGGTATAAAAAATTGGTATATTAACACTGGCAAAGAAAAAATTGCAAACGCTGCTGAATCTATAGAAGAAACTTCTACAATAATAGTTGATTTTGTTAGCACTAAAAGTAAAAATGGTTTTAATTTTGTAAAAACAAAATCTGTTGAAGCAAAAAATGCTGTTATAGAAAAAATAGCGATTAAAACCGAAGAAAGAGATATGATGGATGATTTGAAAAACTTCTTTAGAAAAGGGGGGGCAAATTATCTTCCTCAAAGACCTCTCGATCCTTTTAATCCTGAAAATTTAAAAGAAATCACTCCTAAAACAGATTATTCTTCTACAAAAGAAGAAGTTCAAAGACTTTGCAATCTCTACTTACAAAATACTGCAATAGTTGATACTTCTGCAGTTGGTTTTAATGCTTTATCTAAAAATTTCTTCTCATCTGCAGCGGCAGGCTTAAAAGAAATCTTTAACTTAGGATCAGATGTTAAAATTCTAGAAAGAATTCCTAAGATTGGAGTTGTGCCTAAAACATTAAGAATATCTCAACAAATGGCTTTAATAAAGTGTATACAAAAAGATTATAAGGAAGTTACAGATTGGTATGTAAAAAACGGGGTTGTGTCTATTGTCGATAAATACAATAAACAATATGAAACAATTAAAGACTTTATAGAATCTAGCTCTTCTTTAAATAAAGCTGACAAGCAATACGCTAGAGCATGCCTAGCAAAAATCAAAGAAGCCAAAGATAAAAGAGGCGCTCTTTACGCAAAACTGCTTAGTAACTATGCGAAAGCTGGTTCAAATTTAAATAAAATTTGCAATACAAAGAATACAAAAAATGCATTTGAATTAGCTAGAAAAGTGGCAATAACAATTGGTTCTTTTGTATAAATTTTACCCATAGTATAAACTTTCTCCAACTAAAGTATAAGATTTGTAAAAATTATTAAAGTTTTTAAAAATTGTGCCGTTATATAGAATATAAGATAAATTAATTAGAAGGTATAATGGCATGGTAGATAAAGAAGAAATGGGCGCATCATTATTTTCAAAAACACTTGATATTATGGAAAACGATCCATTAGAAGAAATTTTTGCGCTTAATCTTGGTGATTTTGTTTCAGAGTTTCTAATTTCTGAAGATTTAGCTAACAAAATCGGGAAAAATTCCAAAGATAAAACTGTTAAGCTTAAATCACAGTTAAAAGAACTTGTTTCTATATATTCATTAGACAATACCCTTTGCGTTTTGGGTTTTGACTCAAAAGATGAATATGTTGTCTACAATTCGATAGCAAAAACACTAACTCAAATTCTTGATGTTGACGCTTGCCATATTTATCTTACAGAAGAATTTACAAGAGGCTTAAACTTTGATAATAAATTCTTAGGTCTTGTTGGTTCATCAATTGATTTTGATGAAGATATGTATTCAAAAAGAATCGGATATTCTAAAGATGACAAATCACTTGTTGTAAAAGCGTTTAACACTTTAGAAAAAGTACAAATAAAAAATGTAAGCGAAATTGATAATTTTGTTCCAAAATATGAGCTAAAAGAATTTGATGTTAAATCTTTAGCTGTTGTTCCAATGCACAATAATGCGCACGTTGTAGGCGTAATTGTCATAGAAAACTATAAAGAAAAAACTATCAAACGTGCTTATATGAACCTTTTGGAAACAATTGCAAGACTTTTTGGAACATCAATGCATCTCCAAAAAATCGTTGAACAAACTGAAGAACTAATCTCTGATAATGATGTTACTATTGAAGAATTGCAACATATCAGAGCAGAGCTTACTGCATTAATCGGAGATTTGGGTTCAAATCAACAATCTTTTGTTGAAAGACTTGCAAAGGCAGTTGACGAAAAAGGACAATACAAAGTTGCTCACTCGCAAAGAACTGCAGAACTTTCAAAAAAACTTTGCCACCAAATTGGCTTAAACGAAAAAACAACAGATTTAATATATTATGCAGGTCTATTGCAAAACATTGGTAAAATCACTTTACCTGAATCTTTGTTTACAAACAAAGGTAAACTTTCAAAAGAAGAATGGGAAAAATTACAAAATCACCCTAACGTTGGTGTAAACTTACTTATGAACATCAATTTCTTATCAGAAGTAATCCCTTACATCCACTACCATAAAGAACGTTGGGATGGCTGCGGTGAACCAGAAGGCTTAAAAGGTAATTCTATCCCATTTGGTTCAAGAATTATTGCAGTTGCAGATGCTTATACCGCAATGACTTCTGATAGATCATACCGTGAAGCAATGGATAAAGAACAAGCTCTAGAAATTATGAAATCTGAATCCGCAATAAAATGGGACCCAGATGTTGTAAGTGCTTTATTTGAAGTTATTAAATAGTTTTATATAAATAAGCATAAAAAAAGAAGGTTTAAAACCTTCTTTTTTTATTTATAGACCTTGTTGATTATATCTTTCTTCGTCATAAGCGATTAGCTCAGGCATTGATTGCCAGTTATCATAAATTTCTTCTGGTCTGAAATAGATATCAATTTCTCTTTCTGCACTAGCTACAGAATCAGATGCGTGGATTACATTATATTCCATTATTTGCGCAAAGTCTGCTCTGATTGTTCCTACATCAGCATTTAAAGGATTAGTAGCGCCTACCATATGACGAACACTTTCAACTGCATTATAGCCTTGAACAACCATTGCAACGATAGGTGCGCTAGTAATGTAATAGATTAATCTATTATAGAATGATTTTCCAACGTGTTCTGCGTAGTGTTGAGCAGCTAATTCTGGTGTAACTTGTAACAGTTTCATACCAACGATTTTGAACCCTTTTTCTTCAAATCTTGCTAAGATTTTTCCGATAAGTCCTCTTTTTACTCCGTCAGGTTTGATTGCTACAAATGTTCTTTCTTCTGGTCTCATAATCTCTCCTATATATAAAATTAATAAGCTAAAATCCACCTATCACTATAAATTAGAACACAAAAAGGGCGGAAAGTAAAGGTTAAAAAGTTTTTTGATGTAGAATAAAAATTATGAACTACAATGATGCAATAGAAAAACTAACTTCGCCAAAAATATTCAAAATTGATTTGAGCTTAGACAGGATGTATTCTGCGCTAAAAAAACTTGGCAATCCGCAAGATAATCTTAAATACATTCATGTTGCAGGGACAAACGGCAAAGGCTCTACTTGTGCTATGCTTGCAAGTATTCTTCAAGAAGCAGGATACAAAATCGGCTTATACACTAGTCCGCATATTTTTGAATACACAGAAAGAATAAAAATAAACGGAATTGAGATTGAAAAGCAAGATTTTGCAGACCTAATTGAAGAAGTTTTGAATTTAGAAATAAACTTAACCGAATTTGAAATCATTACTTTAGTTATGTTTTTGTATTTTTCACGCAAAAATGTAAAAATTGTCATCCTTGAAACAGGCTTAGGCGGAAGGTTTGATGCCACAAATGTGATTAAAGAAAACTTGTGTGCAATAATTACCCAAATTGATTTGGACCACACTGAAAGACTTGGAAAAACAAGAGATGAAATAGCTTTTGAAAAAGCAGGGATAATAAAACCAAACTGCCCTGTTATAACCTCAATGGGATACGAAGAAATTAGAGATAAAGCCGACGAATTAGACTCTATGCTTTTATTCACTTCGCCTTTTGTGCCTCAAGAGTTTGTAGAAGCTCTTTCTTTAAAAGGACTTCACCAAATCGAAAACCTTGCACTTGTAATGACAGCAATTAATTATTTGTTCAAAGATATTGATGAAAACACCATAAAAGAAGGGTTAAAAAGGGTTAAAAACCCTTGTCGATTTGAATATTTTGAAGATAAAAATTTAATAATTGATGCTTCGCATAATCCAAACGGAATAAAAGCATTAAGAGAAAATTTAGATTATTATTACCCTAATCAAAAACGCAGATTTGTTTTTGGCTGTCTTAAAAAAAAGGATTATTCAAAGATGATGGAAATTCTTTTTGAAGAAGGCGATGAAGTTTACTTAAACGAATTTGATTATCCAAATGCATGCAGTTTTGAAGAATTATCTTCCGTTTGCCCTGTCAAAGCTCAAAAATATAAAAATCAAAAGCTTACAAATGACAAACTAAATATTATCTGCGGTTCATTTTATATGATTAGTAAGCTTATATAAAAAAAGACCTTGGAAAAATCCAAAGTCTTTTTTGTATATAGATTTATATTAAATCCTATCCCTCTTTTGTATATTCTGCATCAATTACATCATCATCTTTGCTTTCAGATGTTGTTTCAGACTGAGCATTATCAGAATTTACTGCTTCACCTTCTTTTGAAGCTGCTTCATAAGCTTTTTGTGAAATAGCAAACATTGTCTGTTGCAATTCTTCTGATAATTTTTTCAAATCATCAGCAGATTTGTTTTCGTCTAAAGCTTTTTGAAGAGTTTCTTTTTGTTCGTTTAATTTCTTAACGTCTTCTTCAGAAATTTTACCTTCAAAATCTTTAACGATTCTTTCAGAAGATGCGATTAAAGAGTTAGCATTGTTTTTAATTTCAGCTTCTTCTTTTTTCTTTTTATCTTCAGCTGCGTTTGCTTCAGCTTCTTTAACCATCTTGTCGATATCTTGTTCAGATAGATTAGATGAGTTTGTAATTGTGATTTTTTGTTCTTTACCAGTTGCTTTATCTTTAGCAGAAACATTTACAATACCGTTTGCGTCGATATCGAATGTAACTTCGATTTGAGGAACACCACGCATAGCTGGAGCAATACCTTCAAGTCTGAACATACCTAAAGATTTGTTGTCACTAGACATTGGTCTTTCACCTTGAAGAATGTTGATATCTACAGCTGTTTGATTATTTTCCGCAGTTGAGAACACTTGTGATTTAGAAACAGGAATTGTTGTGTTTCTTGGAACAAGCGGAGTCATAACACCACCAAGAGTTTCAATACCCAATGTTAAAGGAGTAACGTCTAATAAAACGATATCTTTAACTTCACCAGCAAGAACACCAGCTTGAACTGCAGCACCTACTGCTACAACTTCGTCTGGGTTAACTGATTGGTTTGGCTCTTTACCTGTATAATCTTTTACTAACTGTTGAACAGCTGGAATACGAGTTGAACCACCAACTAAAACAACTTCGTTGATTTCTGATTTAGATAGACCAGCATCAGAAAGAGCTTGTTCTACAGGTTTTTTACATCTTTCTAATAAGTCATAAGAAAGTTCTTCAAACTTAGCTCTTGAAAGAGATAATTCTAAGTGTTTTGGACCGTTAGCATCAGCTGTAATATATGGCAAGCTGATTGAAGTTTCTACTACGCTTGAAAGTTCGCATTTTGCTTTTTCAGCAGCTTCTTTAATACGTTGCATAGCTTGTTTATCGTTAGTTAGATCCATGCCTTCTTGTTTTTTGAACTCTTCACAAATCCAATCGATAATCTTTTTGTCAAAGTCATCACCACCAAGTTTAGTAACACCAGATGTTGATAATACTTCGTGAACACCATCACCAATTTCAAGAATAGAAACGTCGAATGTACCACCACCTAAGTCGAATACTAAAACTTTTTCAGGTTTTTCTTTTTCCATACCGTAAGCTAAAGCTGCTGCTGTTGGTTCGTTAACGATACGAAGAACATCTAAACCTGCGATTTTACCAGCATCTTTTGTTGCTTGTCTTTGAGCGTCGTTAAAGTAAGCTGGAACAGTGATTACTGCACTTGTTACTTTTTCACCCAAGTATGAAGAAGCGTCATCAGCAAGTTTTCTCAAAATCATAGCTGAGATTTCTTGTGGAGTGTAATCTTTTCCGTCAATATTCTTTTTATAATCTTCGCCCATATATCTTTTGATTGAAGCGACAGTTTTATCAGGGTTCAAAATTGCTTGTCTTTTTGCAAGTTGACCAACTAATCTTTCACCTGTTTTTGAAAAACCAACGATAGATGGAGTTGTTCTCATGCCTTCTGCGTTAGCAATAACTGTAGGTTTACCACCTTCCATAACTGCAACTACTGAGTTTGTTGTACCCAAGTCAATACCAATTGTCTTTGCCATTTTTTATAACATCCTTTCTTGTTTATATTAACATTCCACCGTATTTTGCTTGTTAAAATTTAAGCTTTTTTGTTTATACTCTTTGGCAAAATACTAGATTGTCTTTGCCATTTTTTATAATCTCCTTTTTTATTAAGTCTTTAAGTCGTTAGGGCCTTAAGACTTTAAGTTCTTTACATTCGCTTTGCTCATATATTTTTATGAACTTAACGCCTTAACGTCTTAGCGACCTAATGCCTTACTTTAATTAAACCACCCTTTTCAAGAAAACATTAAAAAATAAACAAAAAATTAATATTTGCAAAAATGGCTAAATTTTATAATAAAAAACGAGGATTTATTAATCCTTGTCTTCACCTTTGTCATAAAAATTAAATTGTTGAGACATGAACTTGGTACCTTTATCATCAAACCCTTTGATAGTTGCATTACCTGTCAAATAAAATGTAAAAGGGTTATTCGGAGCCTCGCATTTAACCACATGCTCTTTAGCATATTTATATGAATATGTATAGCCATTAACCATTGTTTTCTTTTCAGCAATTTCAACATTACCGCTAAACTTATATTTACCATCACCGACTAAATTATGAATTAAGCGTCCAATCTTATCTTCACCTGTATATTCTGACCCAGCTTTAATACAAGCAAAGCCTACACAATCCGATATAATAGCACCAGCCTCTTTTACGTACTTAGGTTTTTGTTGATAATATTGTGCAAGTTGCGGAATCGCTACTGTTAATCTTTTATAGCATTCCATAAATTCCATTTTTTCCTTACTTGGAATTAAATGCTTCATTGCCGGAGCAATAAGAGCAGCTGATATTCCTATAATCGTCAGTGTAACAAGTGTTTCTGCCAAAGTATAGCCATTCTTTTTCATCTAAAAGTCCTCATTCTTCTTATTTATATTTTAGCATGATTCTTACAACTAGTCTATTTTATTTTCTTAACAATTTGAACAAAAATTTTGTTAGATGTAAAATAAATTTATTGGGGAGTACGAAAATGAATTATCATAATATAACAAAAGATGACATGCTTAATGGAGAAGGCTTAAGAGTTGTTTTGTGGGTATCAGGTTGCACTCACAAATGTCACAACTGCCAAAATCCTATCACTTGGGACGTAGCAGGGGGCTTGCTTTTTGACGAAGCAGCTGAAAAAGAACTTTTTGAAGCATTAGCTAAGCCTTATTGTTCTGGTATTACTTTCTCTGGTGGTGACCCTTTGCACCCTTTCAATAGAGAAGAAGTCTTTAGATTAATAAAAAAAGTAAGACAAGAATTTCCTCAAAAAACAATTTGGCTTTATACAGGATTTTTATGGGAAGAAATTAAAGATATTCCAGATATTGCTGATATTGATGTTCTTTGTGAAGGTAAATTTGTCGAAGAATTGCTAGATAACAAGCTTCATTGGGTAGGAAGTTCTAATCAAAGAGTTATGGATGTAAAAAAATCGCTTGAAACAGGCGAAGTTGTTTTACATGAATAAAATTATAAGAAGAGACATTTTTAATGACTAAGCGTTACTTGCTTAGTCATTTTTCTTAACATTACCTACCTTGTGAATTTGTTTGTTGTAAAATAGTAATGTATCATGAGATGTAATATGTCTCAAAAGGAGTAAAGGACGGCTTTCGCCGGAAAAGAGAAAATATGTCTATACAAGAATGGTTTGATAAACGTAAAGAAGCACAAATAGAAAGACGTGCTAAAGAAATGAGAGGGATTGATGACGCTGCACCTGGATTATGGGTAAAATGCGTACATTGCGATTCTCAAATATTAAAATCTGAATTAGAAGATAATTTAATGGTATGTCCACACTGCGATTACCATTTCAGAATAAACGCAAGAACTCGTATTTCACAGCTGTTTGATGACGGTACTTTTGAAGAAATGTTCAAAACAGTAAAACCAACTGACGCATTGAATTTTGTGGATACAGAATCTTATGGGGAAAGACTTAAAAAAGCACACGCAAAAACTGGATTAGATGAAGCTGTAATCACTGGTATTGCCCAAATTAAAGGTCACAAAATGGCTGTTGCAGTCATGGATTTTGATTATATGGGCGGTTCAATGGGTTCTGTTGTGGGTGAAAAAGTTACTCGCATAATGGAAAAAGCGCTTGAGCTTAAGCTTCCTATGCTTGCAGTTACCTCATCAGGCGGTGCAAGAATGCAAGAAAGTGCGTTAAGCTTAATGCAAATGGCAAAAACATCTTGTGCAGTAGGCAAACTCGATGAAGCAGGGCTTTTGTATATTAACTTGTTAACAGAACCAACTTTTGGTGGTATTACTGCTAGTTTCGGTACATTGGGCGATATTATTATTGCAGAACAAGGTGCAAGAATTGGTTTTGCAGGCAGAAGGGTTATTGAACAAACAATTCGTCAAAAACTTCCTTCTGACTTCCAAACAGCGGAATATTTATTAAAATATGGACAAGTTGATATTGTATCAAAACGTAAAAATTTAAGAAAAACACTAGCAAACATTATAGATATGCACGGGGTATAAGAAATGAGCTTTTCAAGCTTATTCTAAATAGTAAAAAGGTATAAAAAAGATGGCAATAGTTTTAGAATTTGAAAAACCTATAATAGATATACAAAACAAAATAGATGAATTAAAAAAAATGAGCGAAGCTTCGGGTTTAGATATGGAAAAACAAATCGAAACTTTTGAAAGGCAAGCTGAAGATTATAAAAAGGAGTTGTATTCAAAATTGAAACCTTCACAAAAATTACAAATCGCAAGACATCCAGAAAGACCTAAATTTCTTGATTATGTCAAACTTATGTGCGAAGACTTTGTTGAACTTCACGGCGACAGAGAAGGCATGGACGACAGAGCTATCATTGGTGGTTTAGCAAAAATTGATGGCAAACCTGTTATGATTATCGGTATACAAAAAGGTAAAAATACAAAAGAAAACCTAGAATACAATTTTGGCATGCCACAACCACAAGGGTATAGAAAAGCTCTTAGATTAATGAAACATGCTAACAAATTTAACTTACCGATTATTACTTTAATCGACACACCGGGTGCTTATCCAGGCATCAAAGCTGAAGAAACAAACCAAGGTGCAGCTATTGCAGTTAATTTAAGAGAAATGTCAAAGCTTGCAGTACCAGTAATTGCAATTATCACTGGCGAAGGCTGTAGCGGTGGTGCTTTAGGTTTAGGTGTTGCAGATAGAGTTATGATGCTCGAGCACGCTTACTACACAGTTATTTCTCCAGAAGGTTGTGCTTCAATTCTTTGGAGAGATGCGGCAAAATTTGCAGATGCAGCAGAAGCTTTGAAAATCACTTCAAAAGATTTATTAAAACTTGATATTATTGATGAAGAAATTGCTGAGCCTTTAGGTGGTGCGCATACTGACCACCAAACAACTGCTGATAATATGAAATCCGCTATTAATAATGCACTAAAAGAGCTTTCAAAACTTTCAGTTGATAAACTTAGAGAAGAAAGATATTCTAAATTCCGTGCAATGGGCAAATTTATCGAAGGATAATTTATGGCAGAAAAAATTATAACTTTTTCTGGCAAACAATATTCTGGCAAAGATACTGCTGCTAAAATTCTTCTTGAAGAAATGAAGGATTTTAAACGTTGTGCAATGGGCGATATTATTAAAATCGAATATGGCAAGCAACACGGAATAAGTTATGAAGAAATCGAAAACAACAAGCCCAAATATCGCCAAGGATTGATTGATTTAGGTAATTGGGGCAGAGCTCAATCTCCAGATTATTGGCTTGAAAAAATTATAGCTCAAGAAGGAAAGATTGTAGTAACTGATGTTAGGATTAAACACGAATACGAAGTTTTCAAAAAAGCAGGCGCAATAACAATAAGAGTCGAAGCAGACAGAGATCTACGAGAAGCACGTGGTGGCAAGCTTGTTGGCGAGGACGATGTTACTGAAGTTGATTTAGATGATATTCAGGATTGGGATTTTGTAATCGACAATAACAAGGACTATGAAACATTAAAAACAACTGTTCTACAAATAATTTCAAAACTTCGTTAAGCATTTTCGACCTCCTTAGGATTGTTTGAGTCAGGATTTTCTTCAACTTCGTCATTATTACCTAAAATATGTTTATCAATCTTGTTACCAATAAAGTTAGCTACTAAACCTGTTGCACCACCGATTAATAAACCTGTTGCAGCGGTATAAAGCATTGCTGTACAAACTAACGACGTTGCAAGACCTACTATAACAGGAATTCCTGTTGTTACTAACCTAGAAATTCGTTCGTCTTTACTATTTGCAGTACCAACAGCGAGACCACATAAGCCTATGCCTCCAAGTGCTGATAGAATATCAGTAGGTGCGCTTCCTAATATTAAATCACGTTTTTTATCAAAATATTCATGACATTCGCTTACATTTGCATTTTTTAGTTTTGCACTTAATTGCTTAAATCTACGTTTAACTAGTAGTGAATTTCCTTCGCCAATAGACTCTTTAATTATGTCATAAATTTCACTATACAAGCCTTTTGAGTCATTTTCTGTCGAAACAAATTTTTTAACAGTATCTTTGCCTTGTTTCATGACTCCTGATTTCTGATATCTCAAAGCATCTTGTGCCCAGAAATCTAAGCCGTCTTTTATATGTTCTTTATTGCTGACAAATTTATTCGTAAAACCATTTCCATAACCACGTAATCTCCTCATGAAATCACGTCCCAAATTCTGCATCATTTCTTCTTGTTTTACAAGTCTTTCAGCAACTTCTGCTTCAGAAAAATAGCCTTTTAATTTTTGAATTTCTGCTAATTTTTCATCAACTCTAATTCTGTCTGCAGCTTTCATTTTAGATTTTGCTTGATTAATTGCATCTTCTAATTTAACAATTTTTTTATTAACTTTTCTGTATTTGCTTTGAACTGTTGATTTACTTATTTTATCGAAAAATTTTGTAATAGCCTCATGAGGCTTTTTAAACACTTTTACAACACCATTATCTATTTTTTTGAAAACTTTTTCTGCGGTTTTATTTTTCATATGAATATTTTTCTTAGTATCACAACACACATATTGAAAAGCCACATCTTTAGCACTGTTGAAATTGCACATTGCATTAAAGCCCTTTGCAATAGCTTCCATCACAGTTTTATAGCCACTATAAAATTTGCTCTTAAAATAACTGCCCTTACTTTTTTCAATCTGAGCAGCAGCGTTTTGTTGCAAACATTTCAGTTTTTCCATTACCTTAGGGGAATATCTAGGATTAAATATTGCAACCAAACCAGATAATAAAACAATACTTGAAGCTACTGCAATAGCAGTTTTAGTAGATTTTTTATCTTTTTTCTCATTAATCTTTGTAGCAAAATTATCAACGCCTTGTTCAAGACTTGTCTGCAAAGACTGAACTGGTGCAGCAACAGAACTATTACCCTTTGACGTGAAATTCAATTGAGAATTTTGATCGATATTATTTAATTTATGATAATAACCAAAAGTCATAAAAATTCCTACTAAACCTTGCCTACATTAATATAAAGTATAAAAAGCCAAGAAATTTGCTCTTTTCAAAATATTTTTTAAGATTTGTAACAATCTTCTAGTTTGATTTTTATCTGTTTTAATTCCTCTTTTGTTAAAATCGGTGCAAAACGCAAAAATTCATACATAGCATCATCATAAGAATATTGTCTACGTTCAACTTTTTGCATCCATTCTCTTACTTCACGAGTTAGCATAGAGTAAACCTCAAAGTCCCTTTTTCATCAACAACTTCATTCCACATAGATTTTGGGCGAACCCAAGTTGCACCTGTTTCTATAGATTGATATACTATCATATCTTCAAGTGTTTCCGAATGTTTGGCTAAGGCAACTATCTTATAGAGATTGCCTTTATAATGTTTGTAATTTTTTCCAACAGTTATCTCTTGCATAAATCTATTTTAGATTAGACAAGCCCCTCTTTCAAGGCCTTTACTGCAGCTTGTGTTCTATCATCAACGACAAGTTTTTGAATAATATTACAAACATGGGCTTTTGCAGTATGCTCACTTATTGTAAGTGTCTTTGCAATATCACTATTCGATTGGCCATCTACAATAAGTTTTAGCACTTCATATTCCCTTTGCGTAAGATTTGAATGTCGTTCTTTAAAAACTGTCCTTGATAATTGGCGTGAAGGTATCACTCCACAGTTTTTATCTTTTATATAAGGAACAATTTGTGGGTCAAGACACATTGCGCCTGATTTTACCATCTTAATGATATTCATCAAAAATTCCGTCGGAATATCTTTTATAACATAAGCATTCGCGCCTGCTTGAAGCGATGACGTAACTTCTTCCTCTGTAATATGAGAAGTTAATACAATTATTTTTATATTATTGTTATGCTCCAGAATTTGCTTAGTAGCTTCAATCCCCGTTATATCAGGAAGGCCTAAATCCATCAAAATAATATCAGGCTTATTTAATTTAGCTTTTTCTACTGCTTCTTTGCCAGTAGCAGCCTCTGCAATAACTTCCATTTCTGGGTAATCACAAAAAAGAGATTTTATCCCTATTCGCATAAGTTTTTGATCTTCTACAAGCAAAATTTTTATAGACATTTCTTTTCTCCTTGTTCACTTTTATATTAGTTTGCGAACAAAAAGAGTTAAATTGTAGTCAAAGATTTTTATAAGCTAGTTTTAGTAAAATTAAATTTTTAAACCTTTTTTGGCTTAATATTTGAACTTTTGTTAAAAAATTTTTTGTTTAATTAAACTATCTTGTAAATCCACGATTTTAAGATGTCTTTCTAACAATGCCTGATTTCTGCCTTCATATGCATCTGTATAATTGTCATTAGCATCAATTGCTTTGTTATAATACTCCAAGGCTTTTTCCAAATTTTCTTGAAGATAATAAATTGTACCAATAAATGTATATTCAATCTCTTTATTTTCTGAAAATTCCAAAGCTTTTTGATAATATATTTCCGCCTTTTCTAAGTTGCCACTTGCTTGAGCTATACAACCCAAACCTCTTAAAGCAGTTGAATTTTGGGGATTTGTTTTTAAAATTTCTTTGCAAGTTTTTTCACAATCAGAAAAATTGTTTGAATCATATTCAAACTTAGCTCTTTCCAATAGAGCTAAAAGCTTGATTTTTCCATTAATTCTTTTTATTGTTTTCGCTATATTTTGAAGCTCTTTTAAATCATCTTCATTCATAATAAGAGCTATCCTACTGTATGCATTTTTTCAAAAATGCCTTTTTTCTGAACCCAAATCTCAACTTCCATTTTGTTGCCTTCTTCAATAAGCGCATTTTTAATTTCTTTGAAATTCATATTTGATTCAGAAGTATCACAAAGCATAAACATTACAAAATGGCCTTGCATAAGAGTTTGTTTAATATCTTCAATATTCACTTGCACTCTTGCAAGAGTTGCTGTAATATTCGCTACAATACCTATTTTATCAGCACCAGAAACTGTTACTATAATTTTATTTTCGTCCATTTTTCACCTCAAAAATAATTATATATCGCTTTTCTTTCTAAAAGCAAACACTTTAAACATTATATAATTGAAAACTGCACTTGCGCACGTTGCCAAAACTTGTGAAATATAAACATTCAAACTTAATTTTTCTACCAAGATTTCTAACAAAATCGCATTCACTATATAGCTAAAAAACCAAGTTAAACAGCATTTTAGATATTGTTTAACAAGATTTCCTTCCACATTAAAAACCAAAAATCTTTGGGTTAAAAATGAAGTAATTGAGGTTAAAACCCAAGCTATAATAAGCGCTGTTTGATAAAGATTTTCGCCAAAAAAATGACAAATGCCAGCATAAATTAAATACGAAACACCGGCATTAAATGTTCCGACAATCAAAAATCGGATTTTATCAGATATCTGTAACCAAAAATTGGGCAATCTATTTTTTAACAAATCTGATTTCATAATCTAATAATTCCGCTATTTCAAGAGTTTCGTTGTAAGAAAGAGTCCCTCTGCGAAGCTTTTGAGATAAAGAATCAGGCATGCATTTTTTACCCGTTTTTTCTGTAATCATTACTGCTAATTCTTTTAATTTTATATTTTCCTGTGCAAGAAGTGCTTTTATTTGTTCTCTGACCTGTAATTTCATACGTTAATTATAAATTTTTAACGTTTAATTGACAAATATAACGTTTAATGATAGTATATTACGTATTGAAAAACGTTTAAACGTTGTAAATAACGTTTTTGATTTAATAAAACTTAAAACTTGTAGGTTGGGGTTTCTACCCCAACATTAAAAAAGGAGCATACATGAATAAGGAAGAAAAAGAAGGTCTTAGACATCTGGTTGATAAATTTACAGAAGATTTTTGGTCAATAGATTGTCTAATAAGAATGATGAAGGAAATTTTAACCAACAATAATTGGGAAACACGAGAAGAAGATATTTATTATATTTCAAAAATTTTAACTCAAACTTCTAATGCTCTTGCAGAGCAAGTAAAAACTTTACAGTTACAGTTAGAAAAGTAATCTTGACAAGCTACATAAAATCGTAAATAATGTATGTATAGGGAAAAGCACTAAAGGTGGCTAGACCTTTAGAGCTTTCTTAACTCCCTATCTAAGCAAGTAAAGTGCTATGATTATCAATAAGATAAGCCATAGCGCTTTTTCTGTTATATAGAACTTCATGCTTATCACCACCTCCTTTCTCCGCTAAAATCTCTTAACTAGAATGTGTCGGAAGGAGGTAAAAGGGGCTTACCCTTAGTTATTTAATTTTAATACTTATACTCAGGAATCTCAAACACGCTTGTATCTGCACCTTTGTCGACGAATTTTAAGTAATAATCAAGGGCAACTTCTTTTGAATTTTCATAAAACTCTTGTGAGATTAATTCTTTATGTAATTCTGTTCTATCGCCTGAGTAATTTCCTAATACACGAGCAAATTCGCTTATGTTTTCTAAATTTTCACCGCCAGCGTATGCTTTTGTTTTAGCATCTGTTCCAGATGGACGAATTTCTACATATTTATCTGTGAATTTCAAATATGTTCCATCGCCTACAAATTTAACGTCAACTAAATTTTCAAAAGACAACTCTGCAAAAGCGTTATGTAGAACTTTTTTAACAGAATCAATATTTGCTTTACCTTCTCTTATTGCAATTGCAAGAGCCAAGAAGAACAAATCATTTTTGGTTCTTTGTTTTTCGCCTTCAACTTTAGCTAATTTAAGTTTTTCAATATCAGGTTCTGATTCATTATAGTAAGAAATATCTTCTCTAACATCATATTTTGCAATAATGTTGCACTCATCAAAAATTTCTTCTAAGTATTCAGAAAGCGTTTTGTTATCTTCTTCCAATTTAGCAGCAAGCGCAGACGCTACGATAATCGCTTCTGTTGCGCTCTTTTCTCTCATCGCTACTGCTTTTCTTCCACTTAAAGATTCTATTAAATCTTCTGAGCCCATAATCATTCCGCCAGATTCTTCACCAGCAAAAACCAATCTTGGCTGAACACCTAGGTTGATTTCGTTTCCGAAAACGTCATCGACTTTGACTTCGCCTTGAGAGTTTTCTCTAAGCTGAAGTTCAACTTTTTTCATAATATTAGCAATTTCTTTGAACCCAACAGGAACGTTCACAACCTTAATTCCGTGATGTTTTGCCCATTCATCCCAACTTAGAGCCGAAGCAGTTGTTTTAATCATAAATCTTGGATGGTTTTTAAATTTACCTTGCGCTTTTAGCTGTTTTACTCTGTAGTTCATAAGCATTAAAAACGCTTGGTTTGCTGTATAAACAGTCAACACTCTATCTTCGCTAAGCTTGATATAAGAGATACCAAATTCATCTAACATAGGAACTGCACCGACTGTTTCGATTTGACAAACTGTTAATCTGTCGTGGTCAGGATCTGTAATCAAAACTACTGTACCTAAAGCCTTGTCAGCCAGAATGTTTTCATAATGAAGTGATTCAATTACAGGAAAATACTGTTCACCATCTGGACGTTTAGCCAAAACAGTTGCGTCTACGGAATAATCATAGAAAACTTTGTTTCCTTTTGGATCAGTATCATATTTTCCGATTGAATGGAAGAAAGGATCTTCTTCGATATTATTCCATTCATATTTATCAGCAATTCCTAACTTTTCCAAAACTCTTGAAAGTGTTCTGTAAGCACAACCGCCAACACTTTCGATAAAAAGTTTATGCTCCATTTTCTTAACTGCATCAAGATTTTGAGCAACGCCTGATTTTAAATATTCAACATACAAGTCAATACCATCATTCAAGCGAGTCATAATTTCTTCGTCAATAAGCGAATTGTTTCTTGCTGCAATATGAATATGATATGTGCCATATTCTTCTGCAATATCAAAAATTTCTTGGATTTTATTAACAAATTCCAAAGATTCTTCAGGCAGATATTGACTACCTTGAGAGTTTAAGTCTTTTGTAGCAGTTTTTACTGAAATACCGTGACTTGAAGTAATATATTCACCGCCGACAAGGTCAAGCTTGAAAGCCAAAAATGAAGCTAACCAAATAGGAATAGTTTTTCTTTGCTGCGGAGTAAGAGTCCTTATCCCTTGCGCAGCTTGAATACGAGCGATTGCATCAAGATAAAGCGCAGAATTATAACGCACTTCGCTTCCGACAAGCTTTCTAATCTCCTTGCCTTCATATTTTTCACGAGCAACAAGTGCTTTTGCTAACGTTGCAAGCACAATACCAACCAAATTTATTGGAAATCTTGTATCTTGTGGATATAAAATATTTTGTGGGCCACGAATACCAGCAGTAGATACTTTTGCTTCTTTAGCATAGCCTGCAAACCATTCCAAAAGGTTTAGTCCTTCAGGGTTTTTCTCGGCATCGTATGGATGCAAATGCTCACGTTTAAGTGTGAATGTAAACTCGTTTTCGTTATCAAAATTGAAAAGTTCTAATTTCTTTATATAATCAGGTGTTTTATCAAAAACGTTGTTGAAAAGTTCTTTTTCTAAAACACAACTAGGCTCTCTTTTAAACATAATTCTTTCTCCCCTTACTAAATTAACCTAATTATAACACGCTTTTTTGTTTTTATAATGGCATTTACCCCAAAAATAGTACATTTAGATGGGGTGCTATGCACGTAGATATCTTTCAAGATTATAGAGAGATTTCAAGATTTAAGTGTTTGGGTAGGGATTAAATGAAAAATTGAAAATGGAAAATTTTTACACTTTATTTAAAATATCCCACTCTTTTGCATCCACAAAACTACCTTCAACATTCAATTTTCCAATCGGAATGTCTTTGTTAGAGCCGTGATAATCGCTTCCACCTGTTATAAAAAGCCCATTATCCTTTGCCACTTTGACCAAAAACTCTGCTTCTCTTTTATCATATCTGGAATAATGGCACTCCAAGCCTTGAATACCAATACTTTTCATAACTTCAAATCTTTTATAAAACTCACCTTCTGAAATATGTACTTCGCCTTCTCCGCCCAGAGGATGCGCCCAAACAGGAATACCACCTGCTGATATTATTGCATTCACCCCTTCGATTCCTGTAAATCTTGTATCACCTGCTTTACAGCCTTCAAGATACTTATCCATCGCTTCTAGGTTATTTTTTGCTAGGCCTCGATTGACAATAATATTTGCAAGATGGGTTTTTACAACACTTTTTCTTGAATAAAGCCAATCCAATTCTTCTTGAGTCATATTAATATTCCAAACATCTTTTAGATATTTAATCCTTGTCTCAAGCTTGTTTTTTCTCAGAACTTTGCCTTTTTCAATCAATTCTAAAAGAGTTTTGTTTTTATAATCGCAGTTATATCCGAGAATATGGCATTTTACAAAATCTGCTTTGCAAGTTAGTTCAACTGATGGAATAAATTTAATATTGCTTGGAACAAGCTTTGACATCTCCTCACAGCCTTCTACTGTATCGTGATCAGTAAGCGCAAAAACATCTAAACCGCTCTTAATAACAACATTAGCAAGCTCTTTTATAGAGTCGCTCCCGTCTGAATTATTACTGTGTATGTGTAAATCGGCTCTAGTCATATTTAAATTATATTTTAAATGTAAAATTTTGTAAAAATATTCACTTTTTTCCTAAAGTTTTGAACAAATTTGCCGTTATAGGACATGTAGGATTATTACAATAAACACGAAAGGTTATAACCAATAAGGATATTTCTCCCCTAAATGTATGATTTTTAACAATTCATCTACATTATACGTATGATTTTTATTCAGATTATAATTGAAGTTTTGTTACAAATTGTTACAATCAGAGAGGATATCCCAATATAAGAAGATCTTTATGAAGAAGTTAGTTCTCACAACAATTTTATTTGCTCTATTGTCTTGCGTGCAAGTAAACGCAACGATGATTAGTGTCGATTATATAGGCGAAACTTATGTTACGTCTAATAATATTGAGCGCAGTTTAATTGTTAATAGTGATGATGGTGGTAGTTATAATATTGCAATCAGACCTCTTGAAGAAGAAATCATTGGTTCTGATGGCAAAACTACTATTCCACTTGAATATTTATTCTTCAATAATACAAAGGAAGATGTGTACGTTCGTTATAATGAGTATTCAAATTTGTTTTTTGGTACAGAGATGGATGGCGTTCCTAAAAACATAGTTGCAAAAATTAAGGAATATGGTGTTGTTCCTGCTGGGACTTATACTATTACTTTAGAAGTTCAGGCAACTAATGTTGAAACTGATGAAATAGCTGCAACAATCAACTTCCCATTACAGTTTATTGTTCATCCTGTACACCAAATAACTACATATGCAGAATCTCCAAAGATTACGCTTAATGCAAATACAGTTTTTGCAAAGAATAAAAGAATTGCAAATGACAATTCTCCAGTAGTTTATATACGTTCTAATACAAATTGGATATTGCTATTAGATACAAAAAACTTTGAAGAAACCAGAGAAAAATGGTATGTAAGAACAACCTCTGGAACAGGTAAAGTTACATCAAGACTTCAAGAGCCAGCACTTATTATCCCTGGCGGAAGTGAAATCATACTAGCTCGTGGAGTTGCGCCTGCAGATAATGAACAAGTTACAGTTGAGTTTTCTATCGAAAACCCTCAAGATGGTGCGCTTGATGCAGGTGAATATCCATTCAGAATAAAATACATTTTGAGAGAAGGGGAAGCGGAATAGATGAAAAAGAAAATTTTAGGACTTTTAATAGCTTTAGGAATATGCATACCAGCTTATGCATCAATCGCAGTGTCTCCTGTAAGATTAGAAATTGATGCAAACAAAGTAAGAAGCAACTATGCAACAACAGCTGTTGAAGTTAGAGGCGATAAAAATAAACCTATGCGCTTTAGAGTTTATCCAGGCTATTTCACTATTTCAGATGAATCAAAAATGGTTGTATCAGAGAACAAAAACGATCCTGCTAATATTTCAAACAAAATCAGATTTGTTCCTTCTGAATTTACAGTTCCACCAGGAAAATCTCAAAAATTGCGTATAAACATTGCTAACATAAAAACACTTAAAGAAGGTGAATCAAGAGCAATTTTGTATATAGAAGATGTTGAACCAAAAGAATACGACGTTCCTAACCCACAAGGTATTGGTGCAAAAATTGTATTAAAAACTCGTATAGGTGTTCCAATCTATGTTGATAGCGGTAAATATACAAAGATTGCAGAAGTAACTGATTTCAAAGTTGTTAAACAAAAAGACGGTCAATATACTGAAATCAAAGTAAAATCTGTTGGTAACAGCAGAATCAGATACAGCGGTATGTATCAAATTATAAAAGGTAAAAAACTAATTGGAGAATATCCAATAGATGGCACTGTTGTTGGAGTAGGTAATACACACACTTCAAAACAAAAAATTGATACCTCAAGCGTCAAAGAACCTGGTGAATACACACTAAGAATGGTTTTACAATACTTTGATGAAAAAGGTGCAAAAAAGAATATAAAAAAAGATGTAATATTAACAATTTCGGGTGAAATTTAAAAAAAGAAAGGAAGGTACCCCACATGAAATTTCCAAAAATCACAAAATTATTACCAGTAGCGTTGGCATTAGTAATGACAACATCATTCGCATACGCAGAACCTCTTTCTGACATTGCAAATGGCGGAGAAGGTGACAATGGTACATCAGCTACAGCTCTTTATCAATTAACTCTTGACGAGTTCTTTGATATCGACGTTCAAGCTCCTGGAGTACCAACAGTAACAGTTGATACTGATGATTACAAAACAATATCTCTTAGCAGCGTAAGTAGTGTTTTTGAAGTAATCACAAACAAAAATACAGGTGCTACAGGTACAGAAGGTGAACCTGTTTATGTAATAGCTACTTGTGAAACAGATTCTGCAACAAACACACCAGCTCTAGCAGGTGATAAAGAAGCATTAGCTCTTATCTTTACTAACGTTGATAACAAACCAGATGCAGCTTCTGTAGAACATATTAGAGGTGGTAATGCTACTTCAACAGAAAGCCCTAATGCTATTGCATTTTCTATGACAGAATTATATCAACACGAAGAAACTTCAAAAGATGGTTTTGTAGGTGATGACTATACTTTTGATAAAGCAAAAGGTCAACTTGGATACAGTGTTGCAAACGGTAAACACCACTTTACATACACAGTAGGTGGCCCTGCTTATAACAGCTCATTCTCAACAATGGATATGGCAGGTACTTACAAAGCAACATTAACAATGCAAAGAACATCTCTATAATTTAAGGTGAGAAATTGAAAAAGCAAAATTTACTAACAGTTTTAATATTAGTAATGACTATACCATTCGGTATAGGGAAAGCTTTTGCAGATGCAGAAGCGGAACAGACAGGTACACTGTCTGTTCCGCCAACCATCTCTATAATTAAGGAATCAACATCAGAGGCTGGTTCTATTAATCCTAGAACAGGTATTAATACAGGCAATCTTACTGCAGTTTTCGGTTTAAGCACAAATGTTTATGACGATGCATATAATTTTATTATTTGCTCAAAGGTTGAAGTAGCAGGCGGTGGTATGGTTTCAGGATACACAAATAATGGTGAATTGATTTTTACCAACTCATCTAACCTACCGTCTACAGATGCTATTACTGATATCAAACAAGGTGGTAATAACAATCCTAACGCAATAGCTTATGGCGTTAATTATACAATACCTGAAACAATGTCTATATCTTATGAACCTTCAAAAGAAACAGATGAAGGAACAGGATGTTATGTGCTTTTAGTTAACAACACTTCTGAAGGCACTATTATACAAAGTGTTGATGCAAACCCTGTAGATAAATCATATTCTTATGCAGATCAAGCAGGTACATATAAAGCAACAGTATATTTTACAGCTGTTGCAAAATAGGAAAAAAATTTTATATCCCAAAGGACAAGGTTGTCCAAAAAATTAAGTGAATGAAAGTTAAATAGAGAAAAGAATGGCAAGGTTGCCAATAGAGTGAGCTGGTTGACAATACCCCTCACCCTAACCCTCTCCCCAAGGAGAGGGGAAGATTATTTATTCCAAGCGACGGATGGCTTGAAGTGGAACTGAATAGAGTGAGCAAAAGAAAACTCACCCTAACCCTCTAGGAAAAGAAGAGGGGAATGAAAGAAAATGTTAAATAGATTCAAATACATTTTAATAGCAGCTATAATAAGCGCAAGTTTGATAAAACCTGCGTTAGCTGTTGACGAATCTACAATTTCATACGTTGCAATCAATGACAAAGTCTTTTCTGATGTAGAATTGATGCTTACTGACAATTCAGAAATGCTCGTTCCATTCAAGCAGTTTGCAGATTTGTTTGAAATTAAATACAACGCAAATCGTATAGATAAACTAATAACTTTTACAACTCACGATGGTTTGGAAGGTTCTATTACAAATAATGGCGTTTTCATTAATGACCAAACAATTCAAAAAAGAAAACCTATTTTCTTAACTCAAGGTATTATGGATAATGTAATGAACGAAGCTTTCATTACATTATCAACTGCAGAAAGAATTTTAGGTATAGACTTAGAAGCTGACCTTTCAACAATTACTATCAATGCTCAAGTTAGCAGAGATATAAAAGTTTTAAAAAGTGCTAGAAATATTCAGGACAAAAATGCTCCAAGAGCACATACTGATACTATAGTCCCTGAAAGAACTAGAAAAATAACATTAGAGCGTGTTGGTTTGCGCAGTAACATGATTACCAACAACATGACTACCAAATATAGAAACTACAGCACTTCTACTGACAATGCTTTTGGTAGTTCACAAGTATTGATTTCTGGTGACATATATGGCGGTAGATATCGTGCAGAAGCAAATATGTACCACTATGAAGGCAATTCATTTATGTTTGGCGGTATATCTGCAGCATATTTGAACAGTTTTAAAACCAAAAAAGGTGATGAATACTTCTATGAATTAGGTCGTGTTAAGGGACGATCTGACGTAGACGCACAGTTTGGTACAAATATCTTCGGTGCGCAAATATTCAACTACGACTATAATAAAAAGCCTGTATCAAAAATAACTGGCTATGTAAAACCTACAAGTTTAGTTAGAGTATCAATTAATGGTGAAGAACCTGTTTTATTAAATACTTATTCAGGCCATTATTCATTGGCAGATTTAACATTACCTAAAAATGTTCAAACTGTAAAAATAGAAGAAGTTAACGAAGACGGCACAATTGAAGTTATAAAAGAAGAAAAATACTCACTCTATGGTGACAGACCTGTTGCAAAAGAAGGCAGAAGTTCGGTCTATGCCGGTGTTTGGGGTTATCAAAACAGATTGTTCCGTGAAGGAAGAAATATCTATCGTGGTAACAACAAAAAGGTAACTGCAGGCGGTTATTATCAATATGGTTTGAAAGATAACGTTACTTTTGAAACAAAATTAACAGCAGATAAGATTTATGAAAAAACTTCTGCCGAAACAATTTATAGAGTGCCAACTAACGATACATTATTAGTTAGTGGTACACAAAAGAACGTTAACTATTTAGAAGGTGCTACAACTCTTAATAGCATTGATTATGTAAGCAAAAAAGATCCAAACCTTAAAATGCGTGGTACAATCGGCGGTAGCGTTGCACGTGATATCAGAGATGAAGATACTCACGTAGGTTATATGTTAAAAGGAACAACTGAATATAGCAAAAATTTGAAAAATCTTGCAGTAGGGATTTTTCAGCCTAAAAACGCATCTGCAAAATTAGAAGCTTATCAAATGACTCCTGATTTTTATTTAGCTAGTTCAAATTCATCTTCTAAAAATGACAGAATTGGTGGTAAAGCTACAGGTTCAGTAAGCTTTAATACATCACAAGTAAGCGGTGGCTATAACAAATATTATTCAAACATTAACAAGCGCTACGAAGGTGGCACAATCAATTTTGATGAATATAGTATTAACGCACAAACAAGAGTTCCAAAAATCGCAACAGTAAGATACTCTTTATTCCACAGAAGAGGTTCTAACGATCTTGGACGTAACAAAAACTACAACTTTGAAGGTAACGTTTCTCGTGAATTTGGTAAATGGGCAAGGGTTCAAGGCGGTATAAGGAAGAATGTTTATGACACAAAATATTATGAACCAAATACTATAAACAGAAACTATAATTCTGAATATCAAGATGTTTATCAACAACTAAATTTAACAATGCCTAAAAACTTAGGTAGATTTCATATGGGACATAGTTTCATTAACTACGAAACAAGTGGTTATAAAAACAACCATAATATGTACCGCTTTGGTTACACATTCCCAACTTGGAGACGCTTTACATTCGGTATAGGTTGGGGCTTCCGTTACCACGGTCAAGGCGGACATGATATTAGTGCAACTGTAGGTTATAGATCTAAATCTGGTCAAATGATGACTGTTGGTTATCAATATTCAGAAAACGGCGGTTATTTCTTAGACAATATGTTTATGCCAACAACAAACAGACATTCTGTAAACTTTATATTTAATGATGCTTATCAATTATTCCACAACGGATTTAAGTCAATCGGTGACGTAAACGAAGACAAAGGTATTTTTGAAGCTATTACATTTATCGATACAAACAAAAACGGCAAATACGATAAAAAAATCGATTTACCTATGAAAGATATCCCAATTGTTACAAGCTGGTCTTCAGAACCTGAATATACTAACCGCACAGGTAAAATTTCTTCTGCATCTTTACCAAGTGGTATTTATACAATCAGTTTAGATATGGATTCTTTACCAATTAACGTTGCGCCTTACACAAATGACGTTATTACAAAAACAATAAAAATCGAAAAAGGTTTGACAACAAAAGTTGAGTTGCCTCTTGTAAGTACAGTTGGTAGTGTTTCTGGTATTTTAAAAATCTCTGATGATTTCGATAGAGAGCTTAAAATCACTGACTTTATTGTAAGTATTATTGATGAAAAAGGTAATGAAGTTAATTATTCTACAGTAACTGAAACAGGTGAGTTTTATATCTCAGGCCTTGCTCCTGGTAAATACACACTAAAACTTGATGATAGATATATGAATGCTTATGGCTTAGAACAAGTTGAAAACTTATCAGAGAGAACAATCTATATCCCATATGATTATATAAACCCAATTGATATAACAGGTCAAAACTTAGAGTACAAGACATTGTCTCTATAACAAAATTTCTATTTAACAAAACTAGACACATATGTGTTAGCCACGAACCCAAAACGTGGCTTTTTTTTGTGCTACGCACGTAGATAAAGGGTCCGCTACTAGGCTAAAAAGCCAAGTTAAAATAAATTTACCATAGTCGCTACTAAGTTTAATTGCCAACAGTTTGCGAACCACCAATAATCCAAGACAAGCGGTAGCTCGGAGTGGAGTCCGAATTTGCGTTTGCG
>JAZNBJ010000093.1:0-3987 GCA_045586965.1 Candidatus Gastranaerophilaceae bacterium
CTGTCCTTAACAAATTTCTGGGCTTATAATCACCATTCAAAAGTCTTTTTTGAATTTCCCCGATAGTACTTTTTAATTCTGCTCCTGCAATGGCGGTAGAATATGTATTTTCAATGAAATTTTGTTTCTGATCTCTACGATATAAGTCCCAACCTATTTTTAATATTTTGTAAGTTAGTAATTGACTGTATAAAGTATTTTCGCTATCTGACATGTATTTAGAATCCTTTTATCAAGATACTTCAGTATACAAGATAATCACACATTTTTCAAGGAAAAACAGCTAAATTGCAGCCTTTTCTGATGGCAAATAATTTGAAAGTAATCCAACCGGATATGCATTTTATTAAATTCTTGCAAATTGTTTGTGATATAATCTGGAATGGTCTTTTTTACATCAGTAGATATAAAGGCAGAAAATGGTTCACGTACGCTATATGTTAATTTGCCATCTTTTAAAGTACAATCCTTAAGTAGAAGTTTTAATAATTGATTCCGTATTTTATAATCTGCTGTTTTCATAATATTTGAAAGATTACCTGCAATTTCAATAATTCTTTCAACCACATCTTTTATTTCAGAGGTAATGGTAATAAATTTTTGAGCATTTAATTCTAACTGTTGTTTTTCAGCTTCCATTTTTGCTTTCTCTTCTTGATACTCTTCTTTGGTAATGCCACCTTCCAAATAAATATCAAATAGACGGCTTTTTTTATTTTCTAGTTCTTCTAATTTAAGTGTATTTTTGCGTTTTAATGCTGCGCTAATATGTGAATCTTCTTCTAAACGCATTTGAACGTTCTTTTTAACTGCTAATAGAATAGAATCCGAAAGTTGTAATTTTGAAAAAAGTTCATCATCAAGTTGATTTAGTAATTTTGATTCAGGAACAGGTTTTTGATTACAGTTCTTTCTCATATGACTACATCTTAAATAACGAAATACAAGCCCACTTTTTTTAGTATGTTGTTCTGAAGTAATGGTGCAACCACAAATACCACATTTTACCAAACCACGAAAAACAAATGCTTTCTTTCCATAAATTTGTTGGTGTGGAATAATCTTTTTTTTACCACGATTATCTAATATTTTCTTTACCTCATTAAATAATTCTGGGCTAACAATTCTTTCGTAAATATGTGGATAGGCTTTTCCCTTAACAACCATAGTTCCGCAATAAAACGGATTACGTAAAATATCATTGATTTTATGACGGCTAATTGAATGTGATTTTAATTTTTTTGTTGGACGAGTGGATAAACCAATTTCTCTTGCAAACTGACATAAACTTTCCAAAGAGTGTAAACCCGTTGCATATTCCAAGAAAAGTTTCTTAATTAATGGAGCTCGTTCTTCATCTAATTTAATTTGAGCTTTATTGTCTGAATCTCGATAATTGATATAACCAATGGGTGCGAAGCCTTGCCACTTTCCATTATTGAGATTAAATTTTTGAGATTTTAAAACGTGATTCCTAAGTGCGCTGATATACATCTTCGCACTAAATACATTCAAGTCATATTGCATTTCTTCAGCTTGTTCAGCATCTTGATCTATGTTGAAATTCTCTTTCAAAAAATGGACTTCAATAATACCATCTCTGGCTAATTTATTAATAATAGAAGTTTCATCAAAACCACGTTGCAAACGATCTACGCTATGGACAACCAAAGCTGTTTTTTGTTTTTGCTTTTTTAAAAATTCTATCATTTCTTTAAATTTTGGACGATCTCCAATGGTAGAGCTTTCCGTAATAGAATAGGATTTTACAATTTTCAATCCATTTTTATTACAATAGCTCGTCATGGCAGAAATTTGAGCCTCTTTTGATACACCATTTTCTTGCTTTTGACTAGAAACACGAGCAAAGATTACTGCTTGTTTACATTCTGTTTCTTTTGTTTCAATAATTTCGTATTTTGACATTTAATATCCTTTTTTATATATTCATTATATCGTACAATTCACTGTAAATACGCATATTTTTATGCAATTTACGAACTTTTTTCTGGGATTTTTTTATTATCATTTGCGACCTGTTTTTGTTTTTCTTGAATTGTTGCATTAGCGCAAGCAAGACAAAAATCTGTCAAATCTTGAATCATATTATGTATATCAATTATTGTCGCTTCGGGATAAATTTTTTTCAGTTCATTTTTTACTTCTTCCATTTTAATATCCTTTCATTTTCTTATGGATATTGTTTAGAATGTGTAAAGTGTGGATTTTCTACTAAATTATTTTTCCAATTCTACTTTTTTATTCTGAACCTTTGTATGCGTGTAGGTAAAGGTTAAATATCTGCAAAACACAACTTCCTGCCCCTGGGGCAAGAAGTTAAAAGAATGGATACATCTTAAGCCCATCCTTGACGAGAGATAAAACGCCGAAGCGTCGTGCGTCCAACACCCATAACTTTAGCAATTTGAGCTTTTGAAACACCCTTATCCAATAAATCTTTGACTCGCTTTGAATTCTTTGACAGTTTTAATTTCTTGCTTGTGGCTGCGAATGGACGGCCCAGTTTTTTACCGCTGGCTTTTATGTTTGCCAAAGATGATTTTGTCCGTTGTGATATTAAACTGCGTTCAATTTCGGCTGATATACCAAACGCAAACGCCATTACTTTTGATTGAATATCTGCACCTAGTCTAAAATTTTCTTTTATCGTCCAGACCTGACATTCTTTGTTTAAACAAGTTTCTAATATGCGCATAACTTCTAACATTGAACGCCCCAGACGAGATATTTCACAAGAAATCAGGATATCTCCGGCTTTCATACTTTGAAGTAATTTTCCTAATTTTCTTTTATCTAAAGACTTTCTGGATGAAATAGTTTCTTCCACCCAATACGTAATTTTGACTTTTTGAGCTTTTGCGAATTGTTTAATTTCATATTTTTGATGTTCACAGGTTTGTTTATCTGTTGAAACTCTGATGTAGCCAATAACTGCCATGTTATACCTCCTGATAAATAAAGTTAAAAAAGTGGCTCATTTAATAGAACGATAAAATCAACCACTTTTTTCATACTTTTGTATTTTTTTGTATATTTTGGAAAAACATTTAAAAATTAAAGAAAAACAAGCACTTCAAGGGCTGTATAGACATTTGACTAACTTGAACAAATCCAGAATGACCACAATCGTTGGTTTGTGGTACAGCATAGATGTGTACGTACATAATGGTTCTTGTACATTTAATTTAATTTCTTATAAGGAGTAAAAATGAAAAAATTATCATTTATGGCCGTTTTGGCACTTTCAACAATGTTAACAGCTTGCAGTAGTGGTGGTAGTGGAGGTGGAAGTTCTTTTATCCCTGGTGCTGGAGGTGGTAATGGAGGCGGTGGTTCTTCTATTCCTGTTACATCCTTACCCAATGGTTCAACGGTTCCAGAATCTGGGACAAGCATTCAAACGGTTAACAATTCACAACGCAGAACCGCAAATTATGAAAATGCTGTTGAAGCTGTAGGATCAACTACAACTGGTGTTGCAGTGCTGTCAACAAAGGCCACAAGTAATACAACAGCTGAAGAAATTAACAATGCTTATAGCAATATGAATAAAATTTTGGTCAATCAAGATTTTGCGAATGCAACAAAAGAAGATATTTTATTGTCTTTAGCAATGGCCGGTGAAGATATCGAAGGGTTAAAAGATAAATCATTGGATGATATAAAAACAGCCGCTCAAGATTTAACTATTAAATCAAAAGCAGAAGATGTTTATGCCCGTTTGGGAACAGAACGTGATTTATCATTGAAAGATGTTACATTCTATGATCCAGAATATGCATTAGATAAAGCCGATGGTGCTGTTTTTAACTTTATTATTGATAAAGATGGTAATTTAACAGGATTACAGGAAACAGATGACGGTGGTGCTAGCGTTCTGAAATTCAACCGTTCTGGTAATGGCGTTTATAAAAACAACGAAGGTTTGGTCAATTATGGTTTTGTGTATAAAGATGAGTATGGACG
>JAZNBJ010000094.1:0-14127 GCA_045586965.1 Candidatus Gastranaerophilaceae bacterium
CCATATATAGAATAATTATTCGTATGTTTGCATAAAATATTAAGGATGCTTGTATGAATAAGAATAATACATTTAGTGATGAGATTAAAAATAAATTTGATAGCATTGGTATAAAATTATACAATTTTAAGCACGGTTTTGATTTTCTTATTAAAGATTTAGAGGATGAAGCAGATACGTCTTTGGGTTTAATATGTTTATTACTTATTTTAAAAAAATATTTTTCTGAAATAAAAGACGAATACAATAAATTAGAAGAAGAACTTGGTGTATTAATTTAATAAAACACAAAATTTTGTTATAATCTTTTTATGAAAATAATGTGTGTATCAAATTCAAACCCAAATTTTAAAAACAACCGTTTTGCAAGTTTAGACTATGGTTATAAAAAACTTTTGCAAGAAGGTTTGAAAAACGAGTATGGAATTAGTTGCAAGATTGAACAACTTAACCCAATTGCGGGGCCAAATGAGATGAAATCAATCTTTGCGAAGCTAAAAGATTTTCAGTATCAAGTTGGTGAAAATTTTAGAGCTAATTTTCATATCCACACCAAAGCTTCTGACGGAAGTCTAAGTGTTGATGAGTATTTAGGGCAATGTAAAGAATGGGCGGATAAGGTTTTTAAAGACAAAAAGCCAAATGATGATTTACCTCCTTTTTCGGCTTCAATTACAGATCATAATAGAATTAAAAATGCTAAAGAGGTGATTGCAAAAATTACAGAAAACCCAGATGGATATAAAAATTTTAAATTCATCACTGGATGTGAATTCTTGTTTAATGGATACCAAAAACCATATTCTGCTTTTGAAGCTGTTGGACTTGGTTTCAATCCGTTTGATAAAGATTTAGAGCCAATGACAAAAGGGTTTAGTTCTAAAAATACAATTGAGCAAATACCCATTGTAACTCGTGATGGCGGAATTTTATCTTGGGCGCATCCGATTATTACTCCTGATAAAATAGTTGACGATTTTTTTGTTTTTCTAAAAGAACACGGAATCGAATATGTCGAAGGTTTTTATCAATACTCAAAATGGGATAAAGAATACGTAGAAAGCATAAAACCTGAGCTTGATAAAATGATTGAAAAACACGGAATGAAATCAACAGGCGGAACAGATAGCCATGTTAAAAGCATTTTTTAGAAATTACCACCAAACAAAGCTTGTAGTAACTTTTCTTCCATAGATAAATTTTCTACTTTTTCTTGATTATAGTATTTAACTAATTTATTAAAATTCTTTTCATCAGGATGTTTTTCAAAAACTTTTTCCATCAAATTTACACGTCTTTGTACATCACGATTTATTGTTTTAAGATTAAACGCAAATTCTGGCATACCTAGTCTTTTTAAGGCTTCTTTGAATTCAGGAGAATACTTTGACATATCACCTTCTGCTGCAACTGCGATAAATTCCGCTCTTTTTCTATAAGCATAGCTAATGTGTTTTGGATCAATGCCTGCTCTTAAAAATTCATCTTTATATTTGCAATTTTTAAAATCTCTAATTACACGACCATTCAAAGTTTTTGTTGGCATAATTTCTTCCAAAAACTTAGCACGTTCTTGACCTATCATATGTGTGTTTATCAACTTGTCATTCAAATGCATAAGCTCATGACGAAGCGCAAATTTTAAGTTAGACAATTTATGTCCTTTTAATTGAATCTTGCCAGTCATAGAATCACAATAGCCTTCTGTATAATCAACAAATCGTTCATTAATTAAATTCAAATCTAAAACCTTTGGATATTTTACTTCATCTCCACCAGCTTCTTTCCAAGCTTTAAGTTCATCTTCTATAAAATTAAAATACGCAGATGTTGCCACATCTTTATATGGAGGAATAGTCATTATTCCATATTCTTCTTTAATTTTTTTACAACGAGCTTTAATAGAAGCAGGAAGATCTGCTTTTTTCAAATATAAATTATACAAATATTCTTTTTCTTCACCTTCTCTTAGAGGTATGAAATTTTCAGTTTTTTGTGCTGTTAAAAAATCTTTTACAAAAAGATTATTAGTTTCTTTACCATCAAAAATCGCTTGTTTCAAATATATTCTAAGTTCATTGTCTTCTTCGTCGTTATCAAAATATTCTACAAACTTTTGGGTTGAAGATAAATCTCTATAAAAAGTACCGTCATCACTATTATATCTGTAGTCTTTATACGTTACATATTTGTCTGTAATATTGTTATAAGAATCTATCGTTTTATCTATTGTTTCCAGCAATCTTTCTATTTTGCATAAATCCTCAACACTATCAGCTTCGTAAACTTGTCCAAAGACAGTTTTACGTTCTTCTTCTCTAACTTGCAAATTCGCTAATTCATCACACATTTTATAAATCAAAGATAAAACTTTAGTATCTTTTATGTGCACCATTTTCTGTTCAATTTCAGACAATAAACTTACGGTTGTATCATATAATACTCCGTTATTATATAAATTTTTGGTTATTTTTCTAATTCTCGGAGTTTTCATTTCCCCTAAAGCTTCTTTTAAAGACTCTTTATCTTCAATTAAAACTCCTACTTGAAGTTTATCTTCTATACCTGCATAAAAATCGTCGTTATAATAACCATCATAATCATCAGACAATTTCTTTTCTCTTTCTAGTTGCATTCTTGCTAAAAAATCATCCAGACTTTCACCTTCTCTTGGACCCATTGACATATAAACGCCAGTTTGTGCTGACAAAGTAGCGGGAGTATATTGCATATAATCTAGCACTTCTTTATCATCTTTGGTTTTACTCATAACGTTCGCTACAGCAGCAACTCCCAATGCAGCTGCGCCTGCCATGCCAGTTTTTTTCATACCTTCAGATAATAAAACTTTTTTCACTAATTCTGCTTTCATTTTTTATGACCTCAAATTTAAGATTAAATTCTACCTGTTTTTGCCCTTGAAGCTTTTCTTGCTTCCTTTTCTAAAATATTTGATCGATACCCAGAAAATGGATTTATTAAATTTATACCAGCCATTGTTGGATATTTAAGAATTGCTTGGTAATATTCTTCAGCTTTAATTTTTTCTTCATCTGATAGTGGGCCACGTTTTTCTATCGCTTTTTTATAATGCTCAACATCAATTATCATTGGTAAATCTTCTGGCTTAGCTTCGTCATTATTCATCAAAATATCAATTCCTTTAACATAATCTTTGAAATTGATTACTGCTCCGCCATTACTAAATAGCACATCATATTTACCTGTATCATCATTATTTACGTCATTAATTATATCTAGCATTTGTGTATACGCAAAAGAATTGCTCTTCATAGCTCTTGCAGTATTTTTAAAGACTGCATAGTTTAATTTTTCAATACCATTTTCAGATGCTGCAATCATTTCAAATTGTCTTGCGTGCTGAAGCTCATGTTTCATATATTTTTTTACAAACAATTTTCCAATTGGATCATGCAAATAATTTTTATTAACTTCAATAACACCATTTAGCTGATTATAAGATGCTGCAATATTCATAGAACGAAAATTAGCATCTGATAGCTTGGCACTTGTATCACTACCAAATTCTTCCAAATATTTTTCAGGCAATGGTGATTTTGTCTCCATCAATTTATTTTGCCATTTTTGAACAGCAAACATTATCCCAGTTCCAACAGCAATTAAGCCCGCTAAAGCAATTCTAACCTGCTTATTCAAGGCTAATTTCATTTCTGGAGTTAATCCTTTTTTCTTTTTATTTTTTAAAATACCTAATAGAATACCTTCTCCTAAAATCATCAAGCCACAACCACTATACACACCAGTAATTGAGCCCAAATTTTTTGAGAAAAAATTGCCTTGAATTCTTTTTTCTTCTATTTTCCCAGCATCTTCAAGAAATTGATCAGCCGAATAAGACACATTTGACAGCACTTTTGGGGTTTTTTGTTGTTTAAAATTAATTTTTCCAATATTGTTGTTGATATTTAACATACTACACCTACAGCTATATAAAAACTAAAATAGACAAAAAATTGCTAGAAATAGGCCAAATATAAACTTTTGTTAATAAAAAGCAATTTTTTATTCCAAAAATACTTTATATAAATAAGCGGGATATATTTAGGGGATTTTTATTTTGGCTAATCCAATCATAAATACAATTAGCAATATATTACAATCAAAAGTTGCTCAAAAAGCTGTCCAAAAAGCCTCATCTGAATGGGCTGATAATTGTACAAGCATTTTTGTAAGCAAATTATCTCCAAAAGCTTGTTATCATCAGTATAAACCTGAAACACAGCAAAAAATCTTAGATTTTCTACCTACAATTACAGAAATCCAATCAATTTATCTAAAAAATTTATCAGAATGCAACACAGACGAGCGAAATATCATTGCTCTACTAAAAAATACTAAACTTTTTAACAATTATTGCATTACAAAAAAAGCACTATTTCAAGTATTAAAAGATGTTAATTTTAATAGCGAAAGAGAAAGAGAAATTCTTCTTGAAAATATGTCTATGCTTAAATTAAAAGACGGACAAAGTTTTGCAAATTTATATACTTCAAAAGGTTTTAAAGCCATTTTAGATGGGAATTTAAGCCCAAAATATATCCAAGACTTAACCGCTGATACCAAAATCAGCTACAACCATTTTTATGAGTTTTTTGATGAACTTGAAAAGGCTATAGCAAAAAACTTAGATAAAATTCCTACATTAGATAAAAACAAAGTTTTTAGCCTAATAAATTCTATGGATGAAGAAATTTGCAAAGACCCACAAGTTCTTATTGAATTATTGAATTCATTAAAAAAACATCCAAATCCTGAAATTATAAATGATTTGCTTGAAGTATGTAGCAAAGATATTTCAAATGGTAATTATTACACTGCAAAAAAACTTATTAAATTAACTAGCGAAAATCCTCAAGCATATTTAAAATTAAAAGCACTCTACAAAGATAGGACAATTTCTATTCCGCACTTTTTATCACGTGATATGGAAGCGCTAACGTCAGCTGATTGCAAAATTGATGATGAATTATTTGAAACAATGATAAAAAATCGTAAAAAATATGAAAATTGCGATCTATTCGAGATAGATAATTTTTTAAAAACCGAAGGTGCTGATAAAAAGCTACTTAATGACTACATTGATGCAATTAATAAAGCGGATGAAAATGAACGCACAGGCCATTCAATACGCAATATAAACAAAAATAATATTGAATACTTAAGACATCTTCTACAAGAACAAAAAATAGATAAGCATTCCGCTACAAAACTCATAATTATGGAAGAGGTTGAAATGTTTAAAGAGCCACAGAATTGGCATTTAATCGATGAAGTTTATGAGAATACTTATTTACCTTGGATGAAGGCTCTTGATGATCAAGATAAAGCTATTACTTTAAGCATAAAACGATTAATAGAACCAGAAAACTATAAATCAATGGAAGATTCAGGAATTTTTGATTTAGTTAAACAGAAAAAAATAAATATTAATGTCATTTACAAAGAAGCTTCTGATGCTTTTAGACAAGATCTTCTTGATGATATCCAGAGATTAAGAAATGGCGAAAGCTTAGTTAAACACTTCTCATCACTTGAAGAAGCTGCTGCAAAATCAGCCATTGGGGATGCTATTTCTATAAACGGCAAAATGTTTATTAATGATAGTGGAAAGCTTGAGCCTTGGAATATGTCAGAAGAAAGTTTTAATAAGCTATTCCCGTTAGTCCAACGTTTCTCTTGCACTCAGGGTCTAGGCGATTGCTTCTTGATATCAGCGTTAGAAAACCTATATTCAAACCCTCACGCAAGGGGAAAATACTACAAACTTTTTGAGCAACAAGGTGATGATATTGTTGTTACACTACCTGCATATAAAGATTTTAACGGCTCTGTAAGATTTGCAAAAGGAGAACTTGAAAAATCTTGTGGAAGTGCTAATGGTGCAAGACATATGCAATTAGTCGAACAAACTTATGCAAGAACAGCTCTAAGAGCTGAAAAATTCACGCCTACGACACAAAATCCTCTAAAAACTGATGATATTGACTTTTTGAATGAAAGAATTGATGGAGGACAAACTTCTGACGCTATAAGAGATTTATTAGGTATAGATGATAGTCCAACAAGTCCTAAAATTTCTACAATAATAGTAAAAAACGATAATAAAGAAAAAATCAAAGAACTTATTGAAAAAAATATAAATAATGAACATATTATAATTAACCTCGGATATTGTACTAATAATGCAAGAACAAAGGGACATGCTATATCAATAAAGGGTTACAATCCACAAAAAGGAAAAATTACTATTTGCGATCCAAATAATACAGCATACTTAAAAGAAGTTTCATTAGAAGAACAATTTGCTACTGTTGATAGAATTTGGATAACAGAGATTTAAGCTTAGTATTCGAATCTATAATAAAATAAGCGGTAATTTTTTGATTTACCGCTTATTTTTTTTATAAAATATTCAAAAAATTTGTTAACAGTAGATTTCAGAACTCTTTTTCTCTGGAGTATCATCTGCAGATAATAAATTTTTGATTATATTAGCAACACAAACTGCAGTAATTGTTGCAATTCCACCTACTGCATATCCCTTCCAAGCAGTAAAATTAAATTTATTTAATGCCTTCAATTTATCTGGACTCAAAATTTCTTTTGACAATTTTGAAGCTTTTATACTTGCAAGACCTTCTTCAAGAGCAGTTGGAGCAACACAAGCTGCAGTAAGACCTACTGAATTATCTTTCACAAAATCTAATGTTTTTCCAACTGCAGTTGTTGATTCTTCTCTTTTATCACTTGGTTTTCTAAAAAGCGCAATTAGCGCTATCGGCAACGTTAATAGACTGAGATAACGTGAATTAAATAAAACTCGACCTAATCCATAACTATTACAGTTTTTTGCATGTCCCATTTCATGAGGCAAAGCTGCTCCCAATTTTTCAAGATTAATTTTAATCTTTTTATCAGACGGGATATAAGCTGCATTACCTCCGCTCATAATAATATTGTCTAATCTTTCGTTTCTTAAATTCTTAAAAGCCCCCAGCATTTTTTTCAAACCTTTTTTCTGAGTTTTCAGCTGATCAAATTTTGATAAGAAATCCGCAAGGGCAGAAACACTATTTTGCTTATTAGAAAAATCTATTAAAGATACTCCTTTTTCAGACAAGCCAGAATTTTTAAATATCATTTCAGCAGTTTCTTTTGACATTATATCTGATGACATCATAAGATTACTTGAAAATTCTTTGTCTACCCCCAATTTTATTTTTTTAAATACATACTCAACGCCCAAAAAGCCAATACCCGCAGTAGCTACAGCACCAACATCTTGCGCGTGTTGCATAAACTTTTTCCCTTTGTTGTTTTTTTCATTAGAATTAATTGTCTGCGTTTGGAATTGCTGTCCAATTTTTAAAGTAGTCATATTAATATCCTAATTCTTTCATTAAATATTATTATTCCCCGTATTTATATAAAGTTTTTTTCTAACTAAAAATTGCCTATTTATTAATTTTTATTTACATTCACATACAAATATATAAAAATCTCATATTTCAGTGAGTACGCTATCGTTTTACACACCCAAGGAACTAAATTCAATTAGAAACCAGCCCCCACCCCAACCCTCCCCCTCGGAGAGGGAGCATAACCAAATCCGCTCGAACCCAAAAAGAAAGCTTACGCTTTCTTGGGGTTCTCATCCCATACTGGTCAAAAAAAAGAGACTTGAACAAAATGTTCAGTCTCTTTTTTATGGGACCAGAGAAGGACTCCGCCAAAAACGATTAAGTATCGTTTTTGGGTGGAGGAAGTCGAACCCACTGGGTGAGAAGCCCTCCCCAAATACAATAAAAAGACCTCCAATTACAGGAAGTCTCTTTTATTTGGGACCAGAGGGATTGTCTTGCTCGTTCGCGTTTAACGGCAATTCCGTGTTTTGCCTTCAGATTTTCAATCTTTGGCAAAAACACTTCAGCCTCAGCTCACTCGCGCTCGAACCCAAAAAGAAAGCTTACGCTTTCTTGGGGTTCTCATCCCATACTGGTCAAAAAAAGAGACTTGAACAAAATGTTCAGTCTCTTTTTTATGGGACCAGAGGGATTCGAACCCACGACCAAGGGATTATGAGTCCCCTGCGCTACCGCTGCGCCATAGTCCCATTTATTAATATTACTCTCTTTTGCAGAGTGCCATAGTCTCACGGTAGTCTCGTACCTCTCAATACTACCAACTAATCACAAAAAAATCAAGTTAAGCTTTTTTATTTTCTTTTCTTGCGTCTTTAATCGCCTTATATAGCAACTTTTCAACTATTTTCAGCTTTTCATCAAAATGAAAAGCTTCGGACATGCAATTGTCTTTTCCATATTTTTCACCTTCTAGATATGCCAATTTCTCCTCTAATAATCTATATCGACAATTCTGTAAAAAATCGATTTGTTTTTCGATTTTTCTCGGTGCTAAAAATTCTTTTAATCCTCTTTTCCATTTCATTCTCTTCTTTAAATTGAATTTTGAATAATCTCTATTATAAATCCAATCTTGATAAAAGCTATATTCTGTATCATTAAAATCACATCTTACAACATGTTTTGGATTAGCCATTTCAAAAAACATATGAAAAGTTTCATGCATCGAAAGCTTATCATCCCTTTTCTCTATCATTCTTTCTCCATTTGCATTTTTTCTACTTGGAATCTGGATTTCAAATTTTTCTACTTCATCATAATTATTAATTATCATTGAAACATAAGCATCATCATGACCCAAAAACCTCTTTATATAAGTTTTAAAATTGATTTTTATACCTTCAGGCAGAACTTCTTTTAATGTATTTTTATACTCATCAACAGGCAATACTCCATCAAGCATTTTCGCTTGTATAGCTTGATAAAACCTCGCATTAAGCTTTTTGGCATGCTCTATTCTTTCTTGATAAGAGCCTTTGCCAATAAAATCTTTCAATGGTATTCTGACAGAATTTTTTACTTTGAGCATGTTTTTAATAAAACTTGTAAAAATATTTTTTGTTATACATGCTCAATTTGCTTTATTTTCTATGTTTATGCTACAATAGGGTTATATTTGAAAGACTTTTAATTTTCGAGGGGGATAAATGGCACAAGGGTATGACGCTAGTAATATACGTGTTTTAGAAGGTTTAGAGGCTGTAAGATTACGTCCTGGTATGTATATCGGCTCAACTTCTCAACGTGGTTTGCACCACTGTATTTATGAGATTGTTGACAACTCAATCGACGAATCTCTTGCAGGATATTGTACTGAAATCCACGTTACTGTTCACAAAGACAACAGTGTAACTGTAGAAGATAACGGTCGTGGCATTCCTGTTGACATCAAGCCAGATAGCGGAAAATCAGCTTTAGAAATCGTTCACACAGTACTTCACGCTGGTGGTAAATTTGGTGATGGCGGATATAAAGTATCAGGCGGTCTTCACGGCGTAGGCGCTTCTGTTGTAAACGCACTTTCTGAAAAAATGGTTGTTGAAGTTTCTCGTAACGGTTTTGTTTGGAAACAAGAATACTTAAGAGGTGAGCCAACTGCTCCTGTTGAAAAAACTGTTACTACAACTAAAACAGGTACAAAATCTACCTTCTGGCCAGATCCTGAAATCTTTACAGAAACAACTGACATTGATGTTGACGTTGTTGCAACTCGTTTTAGAGAAATGGCATTCTTAAATAAAGGTTTAAGAATTGTTCTTCATAACGAAAAAGCTGATAAAGAAGAAACTTTCCACTATGAAGGCGGTATCGGAAGCTATGTTGCATACTTAAACCAAAACAAAACTGTTCTATTTGATGAGCCAATTTATATGGATAAAATGGTTGATGGTATGAACGTTGAAGTTGCTATGCAATATACAGATTCTTATAACGAATCTATTTTATCATTTGCTAACAACATTAATACACACCACGGCGGAACTCACTTAACAGGTTTTAGAAACGCTATTACTCGTGTGTTAAACGATTATGCAAGAACAAACAAAATCCTTAAAGACTCTGAACAAAACCTTTCTGGTGATGACGTTAGAGAAGGTTTGACAGCAATTGTATCAGTTAAGATTTCTAACCCAGAGTTTGAAGGTCAAACAAAAGAAAAACTCGGCAACCAAGAAGCAATGGGTGCTGTTCAAGATGTTGTAAGAGAAAAATTGCAAGAATGGCTAGAATTCAATCCAAAACTTGCTAGAACGATTATTGAAAAAACACTTCAAGCACAACGTGCAAGAGAAGCTGCTCGTAAAGCTAGAGAATTGACAAGAAGAAAATCTGTTCTTGAAAACTCAACACTTCCTGGTAAGCTTGCAGACTGTTCTAACAGAGAACCTGAAAAATGCGAAATCTACATCGTTGAGGGTGATTCTGCGGGTGGTTCAGCTAAGCAAGGACGTAACAGAATGTTCCAAGCAATTTTACCATTAAGAGGTAAAATCTTGAACGTTGAAAAAGCTCGTCTTGATAAGATTTATGCTAACAACGAAATTCAATCAATGGTACAAGCTTTCGGTATTACAATCAGTAAAAACGAAGAAGACTTCAACCTTGAAAAATTACGTTATCACAAAATCATCATCATGACCGATGCTGACGTTGACGGTGCGCACATTAGAACGTTGTTGCTAACATTCTTCTTCAGATATGCAAAACCGCTTATTGAAAACGGTTATGTTTATATTGCACAACCTCCATTGTTCAAAGTTACTCAAGGCAAAGTCTCAGAATATTTATATGACGAGCACGCTCTTGATAAAATGCTTAAAGAACGTGGTATCAAGTCTTTGAGCTTGTGTGATAAAACAAAATCTAAAGTTAAATCAGGTGATGAATTATTAAAAACACTTCAAAATATGGCAACTTACTACAAAGCGTATAACAACCCTATTTTGAACATAATTCCATCTGTTGTACTACGTGGTCTAATCCGTTCTGATGTTAAACCTGAGGACTTTGAAGATCAAGCAAAAATGAACGAAGTTTTAGCTTATCTTGATCACTATATCAAAGACCACGCAGAAAACTACGGTGTTACAGAAGCTAAAAATTATAAAGTTTCATTGAAATACAACGCAGAAAACGCTAAATATGCGATTCAGCTAGACTTGTTTGAAAATGAAACAGAAATGATTACTGCAAATGTTATCAAATCAAATGAATTCAAGAGATTAAAAAACTCTTATCCATTGATTCGTGATTTCTTGATTGAAGAAGAAAAAGAACTTATCTTAGAATCTGAAAACGGTGAAGTTACAATCACTTCATTTGAACAGTTGCAAAAAATCGTTGATGATAGAGGTCAAAAAGGTATGACAATCCAAAGATTCAAAGGTCTTGGTGAAATGATGCCTCAACAGCTTTGGGAAACAACAATGGACCCTGAAACAAGAACATTATTGAAGGTTAATATTGAAGACGCAATGATGTGCGATCAATTATTCGATATCTTGATGGGTGATAAAGTTGAACCTCGTCGTGATTTTATTGAATCAAATGCTGTTTATGCAACTAATATTGATACATAAAAAGGCTAAAAAAGGTAGAAAAAGGCGCATTTTAGAATGTGCCTTTTTTATTTTAATAATCTTATATTACTGGTACAAAAAGATAATTTGTATCTTTAACTTGTTTTTCTTTTCTATAACCATTTTTTTCAAAAAATGCCTCTACCTCTGACAAATTATCAGAGTCAACTTCAACATATACAATTGGTTTATGTTTTTTTATGGTTTCAACTGAACCTTTTAAAACACCTAATTCAAAACCTTCTGTATCAATTTTCATCAAAGCTACTTTATCTTTAATATCTAAACTATCAATCGTAATAATTTCTATATTTCCATCTTGAGATATAGCGATTGTTGAAGCTCCACAGTTAGTTTCGTCATAATTATCTATATTTGCTTTAGAATATAATTCACCTACGCCATAATTATAAATTTTAACCTTATCCTCTAATTTATTTATTTCCACATTAACTTTTAATTTTTCAAAGGTTGATTTAATCGGTTCAAAAGAATAAACTTTTTTTACATTTGCTACCTTACCCCAATAAACCGTGTGATTTCCAATATTTGCACCAATATCTAAAACCACAGATTCGTTGTTCAAATATTTATCTAAATATTTCAAATCACTAATTTCATAAAAATTATTAGTTTCAACAATTATGCGTTGAATATAATCGGTAGGATAATCTGGGATATAAATAAGAGCATCACCTATTGGAATTTTTTTATTAAATATCTTATCTTCATAAAACCAAATCCAATTTTCTTTTTTAAATACTTCTTCAACAGGTATATTTAATTTTTTGTCTGCTAAATAATCCAAAATTTCTTTATAACGATCGGAAGAATTATTTTTTATGGTCAAAATTATTTTATCTAAATCTATTTCAGCAATTTGTTCAGGAGAAAAAACATCAAAATCTTTAAATTTTTTTCCTATTTTTTCAGCATTTTTATCAATAACTCCCACAATATTTTTATATTCGCTTATATCATATCTACTTAACAAGTCCTCTAAAAATAAGCTTGCACCCCAAAATGCAATTTTTTCATCTTTATTTTTTTCCAGTTGTGATACTAATATTTCATAAAAAATATTGTCTATTTTATTTTGAGTCATTTTTTCCTCTTTCCTACTCATTAAATATATTTGGTAATAATTCTAAATTAGGATAATTTTGTTCTACAAATAATTTTAAATCGCTATAAATTAGCTCATTTGAATTTTTTACAGTTAAGAGTATTTTTTCTACATTAACATCTTTTATTTGTTCTGGCGAAAGAATCTTGTATCCAGCAATCTTACTTCCCCACCTATTAGAATTTTTATCAATAATACCAAGTATATTAGGATTTTCTATTTGATTAACTTTAATAAATTCTTCTATAAATAAACTTGCGCCCCACAAAAGCATCTTACTCTCTTGGTTTTTTAAAATCTTTTTTAGTTTCTTATTTATGAACCAATTTTTTATCAATATTTGATAACGCTTTATATTTCTATATTCTTTTTTATCTATTTTTTTTAACAGCTCTGGATAATATTCCATGACTTTTTTAAGTTGTTTGTCGTTTTGCTCACCATCTATATTAATTTTAAATAAACCATTTTCTTGTGTACCATCTACATACCTTAGTATACTAATATTGTTTTTTATAATATTAATTTTCACACCATTCAAAACACACATAGCCCAAAACCATATGTCATCTGCAGTAGGACAAAGTTCTTTATAAATTTCTTCCCTTTCAATATCTTTGTAAAAACATTTTGGTGGATATAAAGTTCCAGCTCCGCCAGTTAAAAAATTATTATATGAAGGAGGTACGTCAGATATTTCCCAAAACCAATTTTTATAATTTACCATTTCTTTCTTTTTATCAAACGTTACCCAGTGTGCTCTATGACAATGCACCATATTAGGCTTTTTTAAATAAGCATTATATAGTTTTTCCAACCAATTTTGTGGATAAATTAAATCGTCATCAGCGGTCACAAATACTTTATCTGGATATTTTTGCAAAGGTGGTATTAATTTTTTATATGATTTAATATCTGATGACCATATAATTTCTAGCCCCTTGGTTATTTGTCTTAAAAGTGAGCTTGGTAAATCTTGTTCCCTATTAGGAAAATCTCCTTCGGCAAGCACCAAAATAATTTTTTCAGGCTCTATTGTCTGATACATAATCGATTCGATTGTTTTATAAACATAATTAATTCTTGCTGGATATGATGTTAGAGAAACAACCAAATCTTTAATTGGCTCTTTTATTAGCTCTTTTGGATATGCTTTTTTTAAGAGCTTTCTAAATTCTGCTTTATTATCTTCTCGTAAACCAGAATAATAGTTTAAAAACTCAATTTCTCTCCTTTTTTTAAATTTCTGTTTCCAATATATTTTTTTCAACAAATTTATATTTAATTTAGAAATTCTTTCATCAATAATTCGACAAAAATCAATTATTTTATAAGCTTTTTCATCCTTTAACTCCTTAGAGCGAGATGTTGAAAATTGTCTATAATAATATGAAACATCATTTATAACACTCACTTTATTAGCCAATAGTAGTGTAAAAACTGTAAAATATAAATC
>JAZNBJ010000095.1:0-60329 GCA_045586965.1 Candidatus Gastranaerophilaceae bacterium
CGTAAAATCTTCGGAAACGCTGTTATTTCAGAAACTCACGTTAAGTTAGTTTCAAAAGAGTTACCATACAAGAAATATGCAAGATAGGAGTGTTGAACAATGAGAGTTAAACGTGGAAATGTAAGTCGCAACCGTCATAAAAAAATACTTAAATTAGCTAAAGGCTTCAAAGGTGCTAGAAGCAGAATTTTTAAAGTAGCTAATATTGCTGTAATGAAAGCATTGAAATATGCTTACAGAGATAGAAGAGCTACAAAACGCAATATGCGTCGCTTATGGATTGTTAGAATTAACGCAGCTGTTAGAGAACAAGGTATGAACTACTCTAGATTCGTAGCAGCTTGCAAAAAAGCTAATATTCAAGTTAACAGAAAAATGCTTGCAGACTTAGCTGTTAATGATAAAGAAGCTTTTGCTGTAGTTGTAGAATCTGCTAAAGCAGCACTTTAGTCGGGGCTTTAATTTAGATAATGTCTAAAATTACAAATGGCGGTTGAGATTTAATCTCAACCGCCATTTAATATGGAAAAAAGGAGAATAAAAATTACATATCATATACAAATTTTTGACCAACAGGGTTTTCTGCTGCTTGAGCTTGCATAGCTTGAGAAGAGAAAAACATTTGTTTTGCGTAAGATTGAATTTCTGTATTGTACATTCTTTGGTCAAAAATATTTTCGTATTTTTCTAAATAATCACTGATAGGGTTAATTGCTTCTGTTAAAAAGTTCATTGCAGTATCAGCAAATTGTTGTAAAACTCTTTCACCAACACCAGCTTCTGCTAATTTTTCAGACAAAGTTAATGTTAAAAGGCCTGAAGATTTAACAGCTTGTTCAGCTTGTTCAACAAGATTTTGTTCCATATTAGCTTCTGCTGCCGCATGTTGCTTAGTTGGATCATAGGTAGCTTGTTGATATGTTTGTAAAAATGTATTTAAATTGAATGCTTCTGCCATATTCCTTATTGTCCCTATTCTTTGTATTAATGTTATCGGCATTTTTTTCAAAAACTTTAGGAAAAATTTTAAAATTTTTACAATTCGTTACAAAAAGTCAAAAAAGTTTTTTATATACGTTATTGTAAATAGTATGTGCGCACTTAAAATAAATACAAATATACAATCGGGGTCAATAATAAAGCTACCTAACACTAGTAGAACTTTGCCATTGCGTGAGCAGTGCGCAAATAAAATGAGTGAGCAATTTCAGACAATGTTGCTAAGCGTACAAGAGCCGTTTATATCTATTAAAGATTATAAAAATTATATTAGTAAAATTATTGGTTCTAAACGACTTGGGTTAAATATCACACAACTTTCATCTAATGAAATCAATGCTTCTATTACTCCTGAAATTAAACTATATAGATATAAAAATCAGCCAGAGCAATATTTTTCTGACTATATTGGCTACAAAATGGAAGTGAAGCATAAAAAGAATAAAATTAGATGTTCAAAAGCAACGTTGGTTCATGAAACAAGACATCTTTTTGATATGCTTTGTAACCCAAAATATAAAATGGCACGACACTATAAAAATTTGGATGACAAAAGCGTAATTAATAAGTTTATTGATATAAAAAATTTTATTGAGAGTCCTTGTAATTATAATCCAAAGCGAGTTATGGGCCTTAAGGTCCCTACTTTTGAAAAAGAACTTCGTGCAAAAATAGAGGGCTTGAGCAATACTGAAATTGTGGATATTTTACAAATTTGTAGATATCACTTGAAATCAGAACAGAATGCGTATTCGGATGCTGAAAAATTTAACTTGAAGAGTTATCCTAAAACATTAAAAACATTTGTAACAATTATGCAGATGCATTTTGATACAAAAAGAAACTTTCAATTTGCAGAAAAAGAGCGTGTTATAAAGAAACTTATAAAAGAGTATATTGCTAATGAACGCTCAAAAATTAAGTTGTCATAGGGTTTGTAGGACAAAAATTGCCAAGAATTGTATATTTGCCTGTTTTTACTTTATTTTTAAGAATGCGTGCTGAAGAATTTGTTAAAACAATTTGGTTTTGAACACAATTAAATCCATTTCCCATAAAGATTTTTTCATATTTTTCGCCCATATTTGTGTATCTTTTTGTCTTTATAAATATTCCAAATCTTTTTTTGCGTTTTTTTATTTGATAAACTGCATAATTAATAATTGCATTTATATCTAAATCAACCCAAGAAGCTTGTGTTATATCAATAATGTAGTTTTCATTGTCTAATGTTTGTATTGAAATACATCCGATAATTGTTTTGGTATTTTTATCTTCTATTACATATTTATATTCACTAAAGTATGAAAGACCTTTGAATAAGCTTTCTTTAAATTCGCTAGTTTCTTTGCTTAACAATGGTCTAAAATGTGGTAGCAGTGCGTCATTATAAAGGCTTGCAACAGCTTGAGCATCTGTATTTTTAAAGCTTCTATATTCTTTTTTATTAAATTTAGCTTCAGGAAATTTTGTAATGCGCCATAGTTTTTCATAAGAAATTTGATTGAATCCGCATTTTGAAACAAACATTGTTAATAATTCAGGCAAATAATCATCAACTTTAGTTAAGATTGATACGGCTCCCATTGCTTTATATTTTGAAACAACATATTGAACAAGCTCTGCTGCGTCTTGGTAGGAATTTTCTTCAAAGAAAAGTTTTTGAATTACCATTTTTTTATGACGGCATTTTGTAGGAGCGACTGTAATTAAACCTTTAATTTCTTTTTTGTTTTTTAAAACAAAAGATTCTGGTAAAAATTTCCATCCTAATGGTAAAAGATGATGCAAAGGAAGTAACGGATTGAACATAATTTGGTTTATGTAAGTATCCGTGGCACTATTATTGAGAAATGAAATCATTTCTTGGGTACTCTTCTTATCAAAATAATATAACTTCCTAATTTTGCTCATAAGAAAATTATAGCTTTATAAAATTCATGTTTCAAGGCCGAAATTAACCAATATTTAAATTTTTTTAAAGCCTATTATTCTAAAGAGTTAGTGCAATAATTGTCAAAATTTGGTAGAATAAAGAAAAGTGGAGGGTTTATATGTCTATTGATGATGCATTAGTTATGATTTTGGCAGGTGGTGAAGGAAAAAGGCTCTTTCCTTTAACTCAAGATAGAGCAAAACCTGCAGTTCCGTTCGGTGGAAGATACAGAATTATTGATTTTGTATTGAACAATTTTATTAACTCTGGTTTTTTCAAAATTAAAGTTTTAACCCAATATAAATCAGATTCATTAAATAAGCATTTAACCCGTGGATGGACTTTAAATCCTTTCTTAAATCAATATGTAGATTTGGTTCCAGCTCAAATGAGAACTGGTGGAAGTTGGTACAAAGGTACTGCTGATGCTGTTTATCAAAATATTTTTCATATTCACGATGAAGACCCTGATTATGTTTGTGTTTTTGGTGGGGACCATATTTATAAAATGGATGTTTGGCAGATGATGAAGTTTCATAAGAATAATAATGCAGATTTAACAATTTCTGCAATTCCAATTCCTATTGAAGAAGCATCTGAATTTGGCATTATTGAAGTTGATGATAATTGGCGTTTAACAGGTTTTGTCGAAAAACCAAAAACTCCGCCAAAGGCTATTCCAAACAATCCTAAAATGTGCTTGGCATCAATGGGTAATTATATTTTTGACAAGCAAATTCTAGTAGAAGCTCTTGAGCAAGATGCTGCTATAGAAGAATCTAATCATGATTTTGGCAAAAATGTTATACCAATGCTTTTAGAGCAAGGTAAAAATGTTTATGTATATAACTTCTCTGACAATTATTTCCCAGGAATGACACAAAAAGAAAAAGGTTATTGGAGAGATGTAGGATGTATTGATGCTTATTGGCAAGCGAATATGGACTTGTTGGAATATGAGCCTGAATTAAATCTATATTCAAAAGATTGGCCGTTGAGAACATTTAATTATAACTATCCTCCTGCTAAATTTATATGGCAAGAAGGTGATAGAGTCGGTATGGCAACAAACTCTATGGTCTCAGAAGGCTGTATTGTTTCGGGTGGTATGCTCTCTCATTGTATACTTTCTCCGAAAGTTAGAATTAACAGTTACGCACAAGTATCTGATAGTATTTTGATGGAAAATGTAAACGTAGGACGTTATTCAGAAATTAGAAAAGCTATTATTGATAAAAACGTAGATATTCCACCTTATACAAGAATCGGTGTGAATAGAGAAGAAGATCTCGCTAGAGGCTTTTATGTTTCTGAAGGCGGTGTAACAGTTGTACCTAAAAATGCTCATTTAGATTAATTTTTGAGATTTTTAAGTTATAATACCTTTATGGATAAAAAAGTTATATCTACAAATAGAAAAGCATTTCATGAGTATCATATCTTCGACAAATTTGTTGCGGGTATTGTTCTTATGGGAACAGAAATAAAATCAATTCGCAAAGGCATGCTTAATTTGAAAGACAGCTACGCCAAGATTGAGGATGGTGAAGTTTTTATTTATAGTATGCATATTTCACCGTATGAGCAAGGAAATAGATATAACCATAAGCCAGAAAGAACCAGAAAACTTCTTTTAAACAAGCAAGAAATTAATAAAATGGAAGCTAAGATTAAAAAAGAAGGCTATACAATTATACCTTTGGAATTGTTTTTATCACATGGTTTTGCTAAAATTGAAATAGGTCTTGCAAAAGGTAAGAAACTTTATGATAAAAGAGAAGCCATTGCTAAGAAAACGCAGGATCGAGATATTGCTCGTCAAATAAAGCGATAGTGCTTTAGAAAATATAAGGGGTTAGGAATGTTTAATAGAGAAACAATTTTAAAAAATTTAAATGCAGAAAATTATTATATTGATAAACATTCATTAGATTTATTTTTGTGTGACTGGAAAATTGATTCAATATATGAAGATGATGGCGGTCTAGAATTTTATGATGACTTAGCATTGGATAAAATCAAACGAGGTATATCTTTAAAAGCTCAAGGATATAGTGATGAGCAAATAATTTCTAAGCTTCAAAGAATGGAAGCTAAAACCGAAAAGAAAGAAGAATCTGTAGAACCAATTTTGGTAAAAGATTTGGTTGCTCCAATAGAAGAAGTTACAACCCCTGAAGTTGTTGAGGAGGAACATATTATTACAGATTTAACGCCTCAACAAGGAAAAAGTTTTACTCTAGATGTTAGCTCTCAAACATTGCAAATGCTTGCAGAAGCAGTTGCTAAAAAAATTAGTGATGATATAACAAATTCTGATATGGCTACTCGTTTAATTGAAGCAGGTGGGTATAAAAGAGATAATGAAATTTTAGCAAAACAGGTTCAAGAACTTTTAGAGCATAATAGAGAATTATCTTCTAGAATTGAGCAACTTGAAAGCCAAACAACTAAAAAGTTTTGGAAACGTTTTTGGGGTAAATAAGAAGTTTGCAAAGGTATGAAACTTTTTTAAAAGATTTAGATAAACAGCTTGAGGGGTATTTTATTTCACAAGGTGATTTGGTAGTGTGCAAAAAAGGTTGCTCAGCTTGTTGTGAACAAGGTGATTACCCTATTTCTGAGCTTGAGCTGAAATATTTAATGCTTGGGTTTGCAAATTTGGAAAATGATTTAAAAATTCAAGTACAAAAAAACTTTAAGAATATGAAAAAAGGCGGTGCTTGCCCTTTTTTGCTTAATAAAGAATGTTCAATATATTTATATCGGCCGATAATATGTAGAGTGCACGGGCTTGCTTATTTGTTAAAGGATAAAACTGTAAAATTACCTTATTGTGCAAATGAAGGTAAAAATTATTCAAATTTGTATAAAAATGGCGAATTTATTGGAAATCCTATTGAAGAGAACTTAGAAACGCACAGTATATTAAAAGATTTTGATTTTGGGACGATAAAAAACCTCTATGATTGGATTATAAAATCATAGAGGTTCTGAAACTTATTTATCTTTATTTTCTGATTTTTTCTTAGTCTTAAGCTTCTTAACTTCTTTAAGAATCTCTTCCATTGGCACATCCCAAGCTCTTGATGTTGGACATTGGAAAGGTTTAATAGATTTATACCAAGCAATGTCTTCGCCTTCTGTTTTAAACCAACGCCATTCTGTTATGGTATTGAATAGACCAAATGTTTTAATACCGAGTGCCCCAGCAAGGTTCATAACCCCGTTATCTGTTGTAATCATTAAATCCATACAATTCATTGCGCAAGCTGTATCTTGCCAGTTTTTGAAAGTTCCGCCCAAGCGTATTAGATTTGCTTCTTCTGGTATCCTATCCATTTGTCGAGTAAGGTCATCTACTTGGAAACTGTAGACTTCAACATCTGGCATCATCATTAATGGATATAGGTATGCTAATGGAATATCACGGTCAGTTTCTTTTGAAGCCAATGTACCTTCATATGCGATACCAATCTTAAATTTCTTATTGTCATTAATGAATTTTTTCTTATATGCATTAACCTTTGTTTTTGAAACTTTTAAATAGCCTTTTGCACCAGGGATTGTATTAGGTTTTGTTTCACAAACGATTGGTAAATCCATCATTGGTATATAATAATCATAATTTATATTAGGAATATCGGATTCTCTATAAATGTCTATACCCAATTTTGAATCATTAAATAAATCTACTAAACCGTTTTGTACAACTAATGAAACTTTTGCGCACATTCCTTTCATTTGTTCAATAAATCTGGCAAACATTATAGAGTCACCAAAACCTTGTTCAAAGTGGATAAGTATATGTTTGTTTTTTATATCAAGCTTCATATTCCAACGTTTTTTCTTGTTGGTGAAAATAGGTGGGAATGCAACGTTTTTCAAATCTTCTTTTTGGAATCTGTGTTGCAAGAACTTGAAGCCCTCTGCGAAGCGTTGATGTTTTACCAAATAAGCACCATATGAGTGTAAGTCTGAGTGAGTAGGGTTTAAGTACATAAGTTTTGCGTACATTTCATCTGCTTTTTGAACTTCGTCAAACTTACCATATACATAAGCAAGGTTTTTAACAACGATTCTATTGTTAGGTGCAAGCTGGAATGCTTTTGTAAAGTAATCAATTTGCTTATCTTTAAATTTGTCTTGGTGACATGTTGAATACAAGTGACCAAGCATATTGTAGATTGAAAAATTGTTTTTGTTCTTTTCAAGAGCTTTTTCGTAGTATTCAATAGCCTTGAGGTTATCTTTGATGTCTGTATATGTAATATCTGCTAAGTATACGTATACGTCTTCTTTATCAGGTGATAATTCTTCAAAGCGTTTTAAGAATTTAATCGCTAAGTCTGCGTTACCTAAGGATTTCATACATAGACCAATGTTTTTGTAAACGTTAACAGGGAATCCTGAGTGTTTCATTAAATCACGGTATATCTCAACAGCTTCTGTCCATTTTTTTTCGTTATATAAATTGCTAGCATATTGTAGAGAGTGATTTATATATTTATAAAAATGTTGATTATGTTCTTGTTCTGTTAACAAAGGCAAGGTCTCTCTAAAGATTTGTAGGCCTTTTTCGTAATTCTTATTATTACAATGGTAATCTGCTAGAGCTATATCTAGTGAATTTACCAAATCTTTTGATGTATCAATAGGTATTTCTTTTTTTACTACCAAACGTTTTGATATTTGAACCATAAAAAACCTCTCTCAATAAGTCATATATAGTTTTATGCTAGCATATAACGTATATTTTTAGAAGGTAAAAGTCCAAAAATCAGCTTATTAGATGAAATAATTGTATTGTAGTTTACAAAAGTTAACAAAAGAGCAATTTTTTTAAAGAGCTTGCCTTTAATATAGTATAGTGTGAAAATGAAGGTGTATTATGACTTATCCGATTAATGCTCAAAATCAACGATATCAAGCTTATCCAGGTAATTATTCTGGTGTGACAATTAATGTTACAAATCCAAGTTTAACCTCTAGTATTCCAAACAACCCAATGCAAGGGCAGTATCAAGCTGGTTTTGTGAATCCGCAAGTACAGGTATATCCTTCTGTAAATCCACAACCTCAGGCTCAACAAGTTAGTTATCCAGCTGAATATTATATGAATAACTATAATCAACCTCCTCAAGTTGTTTATAATACTACTTATCAAAATCAACAATCACAGCCACAGGCACAAGTGCAACCACAACCACAGTTATTACCTCAGTCGCAAACACAACCGAATGCGGTAGGTGGATATTCGTACGCACCTCAAGGAGGCCAAGTTCAAAATGCCCCATATGGTTATCCAACTTCTATGATGCCTCAACAAAACCAGTATTCAGCTCCTATGCAGAACCCTTATCCTGCGTATGATTTTGAACAAGAACAAAATATGGCTTCATCAAAAGAGGTTCTTGCAAAGCTTGATAAATTAATTGAAATTGAACAAAATCAACAAAAAGTCAAAAGTAAAAAACAAGTTGTTGTTTTGACAGATGAATATATTATGTCATTAGAAAATTTCTTGAATAATCCGAATAAAGAGATTAGAAGAAAAGGTGCATCAGAAGTTATCAACAGATTAGGTGAAGATAAAGGACGTCAGAAAGACCCAGCTCTTAATGCGTTATTGAACAAAATGCTTCAAGACCCAGATAAAGGTGTTAGAGTATTAGCTATAAGTGCATTCTCATCAGGTATTGCAAAAGGTAATGATTTAACGGTTCAATTGTTGAAGTATATGGAAGCTAACCCTCAATTGTATCCTGATGACGTAGAAGCTGTTTCTATGGCATTATTGAAAATGGCAGCTGATACAGAAACAATTTATGTTGATGCTCCAGTTAATGTGAAAAAATAAAAAGGAATAAAATGGTTTCAGTAGGAAATATAATTTGCAAAACAATTGGTGTCGCCGGCATGGGCTTGGCACTTTTTGATGCTACTCAAGCGTCAAAATCAGTTGCCAGAAAAACATCTATGGCAAGGCAAGCAGATTATCTTGAGAAATCATATTATAATGCGAGAACCATCGATAATATTAGTACAACATCAAATAATGTACGTGCAAAAACTTTTGATTTAGAGACGTGGAACCCTCTACCGGCCTTTTTTGGTAAAATAGGTGGCGGTATAAAAGGGTTTATGTATTCTTTAGCCATTAATATGCCACTTGTAATATCTTCTGCTTTTGCAATTGCATCAAAAGGTATCATGTCCAAAGTTGGTGCCATTGGCATAGCACTTGGTTTTGCATACAAAGTTGCTAGAGATGGTTTTGGTCTTGGTAAAGAACACCCAATGTCTTAGCTCTGTTGTCTAAAAATAAGTTTTCTTGCAGGTTTGATACCTTCTTTTACTACTCCTGCAACCTTTTGAGATTCAGCTGCAGTTACTGACTCCCCCTTTTTTGCCAAAAGATTAAAGTTGGTTTTTTCTAGCAGTTGTGGAGTCATGAAAAACATAGAAAGAAAAGCACCACAAGCACCTAAAACAGCTGCGTGAGGCCAAGAGTTAGTATGAGCACGTGCAATTATAGTGGTAAGACCACCTGCTGCCGTTGCTAAACCACCTGCGCTGAGTAATGCAATTTTTGTGTTAGAAATTCCTCGTGATGTCTCTCCGTATGTTCTGTTTTGCCCTCTAAATACCGCCCGAGGGCTTGAGGCACTAATAGGATGAATCATACGCACACACTTTCTTTTTATACCACTATATTATAACGCAAAGTTGATACCCTGTAAACCCCCTATAACTCATACTTTCGGGCTATTTTTTAAGTGTAGAAAATGCACTTTAAAACGCTGGAAACTTTGACTTTTTTGAGTTTGATATTAATCATACAAATAGATGTATAAAACATGCAAAAAAACTGTAATAATACGAATGTGAGAATATTATTATGCCCTTCGTATATAGACTTCAAAAAATATTGGATTTTCGTATAAGAAAAAAAGAGGAACAACTTATAGTTGTTCAAAAAGCTCAGCAAGAAGTCTATTTGGCAGAACAAAGAATTCGTGAAAACGAAGCGGAAATCCAACAAACAATAAATGATAGAAAAACTGCAGATTTCAGAATGATGGAATATTATGATAAGTATCTTCATCACCTATGGGATAAAGCAGATGCTTTAGAACAAGAAAGGCAAAGGCTTCAAGCGATACTAGATGAAGAAAAAATGAAATTGGTTAAGCTTGAACAGGCAGTTAAGGTTCTAGAAAAACATAAAGAAAAACAAAAAGAGGCATACTTAGAAGAAGAAAAAGCACAAGAACTAAGACAGTTTTCAGAAATCGGCGTTCAAAGGTTCTTTATCCAAGCAAAAGAAAAAGAAGAAGAACTTGCAGAACTTGAAAAAATAATTATGGAAACAGAGATGGAAATGGAATAAGCTATGAATATTGAATTATCAGGTATAAATAATACACCAAAAGCTTCTCAAGCAAAGATGAATGTAAATTGGGATTCAGATTCATCCGTAAATTTTTCAGATGAATTAAAGGATTTGGAAAAAGAGAAAGCACAGGAAGAAAAAGAGTCTGTAGAAGCTACTGAAAAAGTTCAAAAAGAAGAAAAAACTTCTGAAGCAAAAGAAAAGTCTGAGGAAAAAGAAGTAGAGGGTGCTTTATTAGATTTAGAAAATACAGTTGAAGAACTCAACCAATTAGATGAGAAAGATAGCGAAAAAATAAAGAAAGACAGTGTTTTAACCGATAACAAAGATATGATAAATAATGATTTTAACGTTGAAAATAAAGATATGCTCCCTCAAATGAATCCAGGGATGAGTTTTAATAGTAATGGACAGCCATTTTCTTCGTTTATGAATGAAGAAGCTCAAAAAAGTTTAAATAATGGTCTTTCTGCAAATGTGGCTGACTTGGCAGAAGAAGCTGCAATTCTTTCTACAATGGCTGAAAATATTGCTATGGCCAATAGAAATAGCATGCTTAATAATGAAAAAACAGTCATAAATAATGATGGTGTGAAAAAAGTTGATACAAAAACTGGAATTACAACTGAAAATATTGTTAAATTCGATTCAATTATAATGAACGAAGCTGATGTAGAAGTGTTCGCACAGCTTGTGCAAAATGGTTCAGTCAATATGAATAACATTGCACCACAAGCTGCAGAAAGAAGTATTCAAGTATCTAAAACATTGGCTGATATGTTAGCTAAATCAATGGAAACAAGTCAACCTGTAAGAATAGATTTTGACAATAACATTTCTGTCATTATAAGAATATCAAGGGACGGAAAAATTACAGCAGATTTCCTTCCTTCTTCTCAAATAGCTGAAGCATACTTGAAAGAAAACTTGCCGCTATTGAGACAAAAATTTGATAATGAAAACATTAAATATGATGAGCTAAACCAAAAAGAACGCAGAGAACATCATAAGGAACAAGAAAGAAAGAAAGGTCGTAACGATGAATGATATCTATACAACCGCCATTAATACCCAAAGAGCAACTGTGCAATGGATGGATATACTTGCAGATAACTTAACCAACGTATATTCACCTGGTTATAGAGAGCATAAGGTTAATTTTAAGACCTTTTTAGGTGGTGCTGTTCTTGATGATACGGTTAAAAACTTCGGACAAGGTAAGTCAACCCCAGGTACTTCTAACGAAAACGTTTTCTTAGAAGGAAAAGGCTTCTTTGTTCTTAGAAACCCTGAAGGTGGCGTGTCTTATACTCGCTTAGGTGAATTTACCTTCGATTCAGAAGGTGTGTATAAAGCCAAAAACGGGCATACTGTTCAAGGATACATCCTTAATGACAAGGGTGAAATTATGTCTGGAACTAAATCTATAAGTGCAGATTTGTACGAAGAAACTGCGCTTAAAGGTGGAGCTATGAGTATTCCGACTACAAATATCAAGCTATGGATTGACCCAAACAATGGTAAATTCTTAGGAAAGTATGACGAATATGAAATTAAAAATGACGGTACTATTTATGGTAAAGCTGATGGCGGAAATCGTTCGGTACCTTTATATAAAATTGCAACAGCAAACTTCCATAATCCAAATGGACTCTACGAAGTGAAGCAAGGTCTATTCGTAGAAACAGATGAATCTGGAAAACCTGTTGTTGGTAAAGGTGAAATTCGTTCAGGTTTAATCGAGCAATCAAACATTGACTTCAAAGCTAACATGGCAGACTATCAGATGGCCAAAGTTCAAATGGAGCTTGTAAATGCTTTGATTAAAACAAACAAAGACTTGCTACAATCAGCAATGGAAATGGCAACTCAATAGTGCTACGCATTTTTGGTTAAGTTTTTCAAATCAAATAGTAGGATAAGGTGAAGTTTGTTTCACCAAAATAAAATTTTAGTTAAACTCCGTTTTATAAAGGAATTGATGAGAAATTAGTTCCTTTTTATTTTGCTTTATTGAACTTTTTTATTGATAATTCGTTAAATAAAATGTAGAATATCTTTAGAGGGAATTTTAATGAAAAAGTTTTTGATAATCTTATTTATGCTATGCGCATTGCCAGTGATGGCCGATACAATGCCGTTTTATATGGAATCAATCCCCAAAAATGCCATAGGTGTTTATCAAACTGATAAAGAAGTTACCTTCTATTCTCATCCTGATGGTAATTCTGATGTTATTAGAAAAATGCAATTTACATATGATCCTGAAACTATGCCAGATAATGTTTTTGCGGTTCTCATTAATGAAAGAAAATTAGGCTTTTTATATGTAACAGATATTGGTGATGAAGGTTGGGTTGAAGTTATTTATGACAAAAGATCTGGTGCACGTGGTTGGGTGCATACGGTTGATGCTATGCAATTTCAGCCTTGGAGAAATTTTTACAACTTATACGGAAGAAAATATGGATTAAGAATACTTAACGATACCCCTAAAGATTTAGAGGTCTTACGCTCAAAAAGTGAAGATTTAGCTCAGATTGTTTCAAAGTTTAATTATGTAAAACAGATTAAGCTTACTGTTATTCGTGGCAACTGGGCGTTGGTTTCTGTTCAAGATTTGGATCAAACACCTAAGACCGGTTATCTAAAATGGCGTGAAACAGATGGAACAATTTACGCATTTCCAAACATTAAGTAGTTTTTTTCTTGCTAAATTATGATATAATTTAGTAAAGAGGAAGAATTATGAGAGCTGCAGAATATTTTACAAGTGGTTATTCTTGTTCAGAAAGCCTTATTAAATGGGCTATTGATGAAGGTTTGGTGCCTGAAGAAATTTTGCCAATTGCAACACCTTTTTCTGGTGGAATGGGCTCAGGTTGCCTTTGTGGTGCAATTGCTGGCGCACAAATGATTATTGGTTATTTGTTTGGTAAAAATAATAAATATGGCCACGATTTATTTGCAAGAACAAAAGCAAAAGAATTAATTCAGAGATTTACAGAAAAACACGGTGCAACTTGTTGTAGAGTGCTTACAAGGGGGCTGGAAATGGCTTCTCCTGAAAGAAAAGCTCATTGTGTTAACATGGTTGACGACTGTGAAAATATAGTTAAAGATTTGTTAAAATCTGAAAATTTAGGTATACTTAAGTAATGTTTAGCAGAAACACCTTTAAAAAAAGAATATTATTTGTCGGCATTCCTGATATGGCATATATCGGTCTTGATGGTTTGTTGATGGCAGGTGTGAATATAGTAGGTGTTTTAGGCCCTAAAAAAGATCACAGTATGTTCTATGATTTTAAGAACTTTGCTCTTTCAAGAAGGCTTAACTATATTGATTATGATGAATTGGATGAGCCTCAATTAATTGAGACTATTAAGAAATTAGATGTTGATGCAGCTGTAGTATGTTCTTTCAATTATAAAATTCCAAAAGTTCTTTTGAATGCTACGAAAGACGGCTTTATAAATGTTCATCCTTCAATGTTGCCTAAATATAGAGGTGGAAATCCTTATTCTCGTGTGATTATGAATGGCGAAACTGAAACTGGTGTGACTATTCACTTTATGGATGAAAACTTCGATACAGGCGATATTATTGCACAAAAAGCTTATCATATTCATTCAAAAGCAACAATGGGGACTTTATTTAATGAATTAAATGTGCTTGGCATTGAGCTTTTATTACAGGTTCTGCAAAGCTATGAAACAGAGCCTTTGCAAAGAATTCCGCAACCTAAGGGTGATTTTATTTCTGGTAAAGGTTTAGATGAAAGAGATATTTACATCAATTATAATAAGACTGCGGAAGAAATCGAAAGATTTATAAGAGGTCTGAATCCTTTTATTATTGCAAGTACAACTTTCCGTGGGAATTTAATGAAAATTATAAAAGCAGAAGTTGCATCTGATGCTTTTTGTATTCCTCATCCTGCAGGTACTGTTGCAAAAATTGAGGATGATAAATTCTTTATTGCAACAGCAAAAGGCTTGCTAGTTCCAACTGTATTGCAGTTTGGTAGCTTCTTTATTGGAGATAGTAAGGATTTTATAAGAATAGTGAATCCAAAAATTGGGGAAGAATTCAAGTAGGGAGTAAGTAGGGTAGACTTTAGTCTACCAAACACCATAAAATGTAGGTTGGGCTTTCAGCCCAATAAAAAATTAATCTTATAATAAAAAGGGATATTATGGATAATTTATATTTTTTAACAGCAGGTGTGCCATTAAGAGCAGGTACAAAAGGATATAAAAAAGGGTTCGAAATTCACGATGAAATGGGACTTGATGGTCTTGAACTAGAGTTTGTTCACGGTGTAAGAATTTCTGACAAAAGCAGAGATGACGTAGCTAATGCTGTTAAAACCGAAGGTAAAATTATTACTGCGCACGCACCTTTTTATGTGAATTTAAACGCAAGAGAAGATGATAAAGTAGAAGCGAGCGTACAAAGAATTATTGAAACTGCTCAAGTTGCAAATGAGCTTGGTGGATACAGTATAACTTATCATGCTGGGTTTTATTTAAACCAAGACGCAGATATGGTTTATGACAAAATCAAAGCTCAAACACAAATTATTACAGATACACTTAAAAAAGTTGATAACAAGATTTGGATTAGACCTGAAACTACAGGCAAAGCTACTCAATGGGGCGATTTGGATGAGATTATAAGACTTTCTAAAGAGTTTGAAACGGTTTTACCTTGCGTAGATTTTTCACATATCCACGCACGTTATAATGGGTTTTGGAACACTTATGATGAGTTTGCATCTATTTTTGAAAAAATTGGTAATGAACTTGGCCAAGTGGCTTTGGATAATTTCCACGCACATATTGCAGGAATTGAATATTCCGCAAAAGGTGAGAAAAAACACTTGAATTTAGAAGAATCAGATTTTAACTATAAAGATTTGCTAAAAGCATTCAAAGATTTTAATGTTAAAGGCGCAGTTGTTTGCGAAAGCCCAAACATTGAAGATGATGCTAAGTTGCTAAAAGATTATTATATAAGCTTGTAATAGTAACTTTAATCATGGCAAGTTGTTGAAAAAAGATTATTATATAAGCTTGTAGGGGTAAATATATTTAATCTAATAGCTCTATAAGTTTTTCGTTTTTTTCTAAAATTATCACTAATAAATGCAAAAGCGTACAACTTTCTTCAGAGCCCAAATTGTTTTCACAATAGGATTCACCTACTTTAAGCAAACTGTTAATTTCGTAAGCAAGTTCTAATTTGTCCAAAAAATTCTCCTATTTTAAGATTGATTAAGCAATTATTGCTTGTGTAATTATTAAAATAACTCTACAGTTCATTATTATATCAAAAATGAATTATATAGTCAATTAATTTAACACACAGTATAATAATTGTTATGGCAATTAAATTAAAAGAACAAATAAAAATATTACTTTTGGAACGAGATATGAAAATGAAAGATTTGGCTGCCGCTTTAGAAATTAAACTTGGCAAACCTTTTTCTCCTACAAATTTGTCTGCTCGTTTAAAAAGAGAGTCATTAACATATGCGGAAATTACCGCAATTTGTAGTATTTTAAATTATGAATTAGAATTTAAATCTCTTGTTTAATTTAATCTTAGAAAGTAGGGTGCGTTGCAGGGCATCATAAAAATGTAGGTCGGTTTACTAAGCCGACAAAGAATTAGAATGTAATTGGGCTTTCAGCCCAACAAAAAACTTAATTTATCCAAGCTTTTTCAATAAGTTTCGAGCTTTTTCAGAATTAGGGCCTTCACCAATTTTTTCATACATTTGAAGAGCTTCTTTTAATTCAATCTTTGCAGCACCTATTTCATTTCTTTTTATTAAAGCTTCTGCGATTTCTATTTTTACAGCGGCAAGTTTTTCTTCGTATCGCTCAACTGGTTTCATTTCTGTGTACAATGAAACATAACGTTTTTTTGCACCTTCGTAGTCTTTGATAATAGTATTTAAAGCTTTTTTCTCATCAAAAAGTACTCTCATATGCTTATCACTACCTAGTTGCGTATATTTATAAATTTCTTTTAAATCGTTTGCCCTTGCCATGATATGCACAGGATCATGCAATCTTTTAGCTATTATTAATGCATTCGTTGCAAATTCTTCTATTGCTTTTCGATTTCCCTTGTTAAATTTAATCAAAAAACTATATACTCTGCCAGCAAGTTCTAAACTTTTTTGACTAACAAGAGTTTCCGCAAACCTTCTGGAGTATTTGTTTAAATCTTCTTTTTGTTCTTTGTTAACAAAGTAATCACCCATTTCTCTAAGTTGATTAGAAAAAGCTAATGGATTAATAACTTTTTTTTCTTTAGTTCGTTGTAAAGTGTTATAAGAAAAAGTTTCAAATTTTTGCTTTGCAATATTGGTATTCATGTTTACTTTTGGCATTGTTAAAAAATTCCTTTATATGTATTTACAAACATATAAAGGAACATAAAAATTTTTTTTGCTATATGGTTTTAGATGTATTTTTTTTGTAACAATACTTCATAAAGCAATAAATGTTAACTTTTGTAAATATGACTTTAATAGGGCTCAAATACAGTTATAATGCTCGATATAATATGATGTAATGTGGTGTGATGTGGTGTGCGTACAGCAATTTAATTTTCTCTGAATACTTAATAAGTATATACACGAGATATATAGTATAAGGAGAAAATTATGTCAACAGAAAATACTGGAGTAAAAGTTGTAGTTGGAGCTCAAGCAGATGCAACAAGAATGCTAAAAGGTGGCGTGGCTGTAACAGGTGGTGTTACTGCAGGTGTAGCTAAAGACTTGAATAATGGAACTTCAATATATGCAACAGCAACTGGTGGATATAGAAACGCTTCCGTAGATTTAAAATTTGATAATCTGTTTAATGATAATTTTGGTATTACTACTTCATTAGGAGCAGGATACGTAAGAGGTAATGATGTTCCTTATACTCTTAGAGCTCATTACTGTGATGAATCTGTTATTGAAGTTATGTGTAAAGATGCAACATCCCATGCCGGTGGAATTGGACAAAACGTTATATCTGGTGAGATTGTTACTGATGGTGTAATTGAAATAAATGGTATGAAACCAAATCGACAATGGAACATGATGGGAAAAGTTGGTGGTTTGTTTACTAATGACAAGAAAAATTTATCTTTAGAATTAGGTGTTAAAGCTGGATATATAGCTAGTGAACCATATACTATTGAGACTGAAGTACCTATAAATTACAAAGGTAAGTTCCAATTAAGTGACGGTTCTGAACATAATATTGTTCATACGAAAAAAGTTGGTATATCGGTAATAGATAAGGCACAAGGTTTTGTGGCTTCACCTTATGGAGCTGTTAAATGTAACGTAGCAAAAGGATTGAATTTAAAAGCAGAAGCTTCATTGTTAGGTGCTTCTGTTGGAATAAATTATATTTTTTAGAAAACAACTTTAAACACGGCGCTCGGATTAATTAATCCGAGCTCCGTGTTTTTTATTTATATTTTTTATCCTCTGCTAAAGAATTTATCCAAAATGATAAATAAATTCACTAGCAAGAAACCAACAAATAATCCTGCAATGACGTCGGTTAAGAAATGAACGTTTAACCACATTCTAGAAAGCGCTACAAAGAAAATAAATAAGCTAAATGTGATTCCGAAGAACCAGCGCCAGAAAGTATTGTGTACATATTTTAAAATTAAATATAGACCAATACCATAGAAACACATTGTAGTAAGCGCATGACCTGATGGGAAACTGAATGTTGTTGCTGCAGTTGGTCTTTCTCTACATACAAAATTCTTTAATAATCCTGTAATTGCAAATGATGCTTGGGTGAAAAATAAGTATAAAAATGTTTTTAAGTATTTTTTATGAGAAATTAAAATCGAATAAGCTGTTATTTGTGGCCAAAGCATCCAATTTGCACGACCAAAATCTGTTACTGCGAGAGGAATATAGCTTGGAAATTGTCCTAAGAATTTCCTTATACCTTTTAAAATCGTGATATCTATTTCTCTAAGTCCTGGCATATAAATTACAAGAATTGTTAAAATTGATACCACAACAAGTGATAATGTTACATAATTCCAATTAGCAACTACGCTTGAGCTATTGTCTTTCATAATTCCAACTTTCAGCTTTTGTTGGGCAGAATGCCCAACCTACATTCTTTTAAATTCCGCCCTTAGTGTTAAATAGAGCAACAATTTTTTCAAACAATCTTACAACAAGTGGTGAGAATTCGCTTACAAATACTGCAAAGAAGAATAATGCACCCATTGCAGCAATAAGTTTTTGAATATCAGAGAACATGAAAACTTTGTTATTTCTAAATTCTTCAATGCCTTTATATTCATCTGTAAAAGGTTTTACAGGTAATTTTTCTTCGATTTTTTCTAATACGTTGGCGAACTTAATTTTGATAAGGATGTTATATGCATCAACGTTCATCCACCAAAGAGCGCAAACTGAAATCCCGATTAGAGAAAATAATAAAGTTGCAGTCAATTTTTCCATAAATACAACGTTTCCAGTAAAAATCATTGCGAATATTACTGCAAAAAATGAAATCATATAAAAACGGTTTGTTCTAAAGTTTCTGTCGATAAAATTTTCTTTTTGATCAGCATACATTTTGTATTCTTGAAAAATTAGCTCATCTCTATCCATGTTATTCTCCTTTTTTGTAATCTTAATCACCCCATCCGGCTTTCAGCCACCTTCCCCATCCAGGGAAGGTTTTAATTATCCTTGCCAATTGTCAAAAGTTCTTTTTGAACGAACTTCATTCATCATATCTTCAAATTCTTTTTCATCAAGAGTTTCTTTTTCTAATAATTGTTTTGCAATATATTCAAGCATGTCTTTGTTTTCTGTTAACAAATCTTTTGCTAAGTCATATTGAGTGTCAACAATTTTCTTGATTTCTTTATCAATATCAGCTGCAATTTCTTCTGAAAAATCTCTTGTATTACCGAAATTACGACCCATAAATACATGCTCTTGTTCTTTTCCGTAAGCAAGATTACCCATTTTTTCGCTCATACCATAAGAGGTTACCATGCTTCTTGCAAGAGCTGAAACTTTTTCTAAGTCGTTTGAAGCACCAGTTGTTACGTTGTCTTTTCCGTAAATAAGCTCTTCTGCAACACGTCCACCAAGAATCATAGCAATTCTATCAAGAAGTTGTTGCTTTCTCATTGTTAAATGATCTTTTTCAGGCAGTGTCAAAGTGATGCCTAAGGCCATTCCACGAGGAATGATTGATACTTTATGTAATGGATCACAATTTTTAAGAAGTTTTGCTAACAATGCGTGACCGACTTCGTGGTAAGCAGTATTTTCTTTTTCTTCGTCAGAGATAATTCTGCTTTTCTTTTCTGGTCCTGCCATAACTTTATCTATAGCTTCTTCTAAATCAGCCATATCAATTTCAGATTTGTTATGACGAGCTGCAAGAAGTGCGGCTTCGTTTAGTAAGTTTTGTAAATCTGCACCTGTAAACCCAGGAGTACGTTTTGCAAGAGTTTTTATTTCAACTTCTTCAGCAAGAGGTTTATTTTTAGCATGAACATTCAAGATTTGTTCTCTACCTAAAACGTCAGGCTTGTTGATAACGATTTGTCTGTCAAATCTACCTGGTCTTAATAGAGCGTTATCTAAGATGTCAGGTCTGTTTGTAGCTGCAAGGATAATGATATTAGTGTTTTCATCAAAACCATCCATTTCTACAAGTAATTGGTTAAGAGTTTGTTCTCTTTCGTCGTGACCACCACCAAGACCAGCTCCACGTTGACGACCAACTGCATCAATTTCGTCAATGAACACGATACAAGGCTGATGTTTTTTAGCTTGTTCAAACAGATCTCTAACTCTACTTGCACCAACACCAACAAACATTTCAACGAAATCAGAACCGCTTATTGAGAAGAAAGGAACGCCTGCTTCCCCTGCAACAGCTTTCGCCATTAATGTTTTACCTGTACCAGGTGAGCCTACTAAAAGTACGCCTTTTGGAATTTTTGCACCAAGTTTAACATATTTATCTGAATGTTTTAAGAAATCAACGATTTCTTCTAATTCTTTCTTTTCTTCATCAATACCAGCAACGTCAGCAAAAGTAGTCTTAACTTTATTATCCATAAGCATTTTTGCTCTTGATTTGCCAAAAGACATTGCTTGAGCTCCGCCTGCTTGGATTGAACGAATGATTAGCATTAAAAATCCAAATACTAGTAATATTGTCAATAATGAAGAGCCCATGCCAAACATTGAACCAGATTCATTTGCACGTTTAACATTTATTTCAACATCGTTTTCTTGAAGCTTATTTAAAATATCAGAATTTTCTGGGATAGCTACCTTGTATTGTAGCTTAGGAGCTTTAACTTCACCATATAAAGGATTTGATACAGGTTTAGCTTCTGGTTGTTTTTCAGGTAGTGCAATTAAGAAATCTCTAGACATGTCAACGCTTTTGATTTCTTTATTTTCAAGTTTTTGCATGAAATTTGTATAAGACAATTCTTCTGTGCTAGAAGTAGGTCCGGCAAAAAGCATTGATACAAATGCTAAAACCATAATTCCTAATATTATATACATTCCGATTGATTGATTTTTGTTCATAACTCTCCCTTTATAAAATATCTGATATGAATATTATATCAGAAAAAGCAAAGAAGTTGATAAGTGGGTTGGATAATATGTATTTAGCGCTTTTAAAGGTTTACAAACCTTAATATTACAAGCAATTTTTACGAAGAAAAATACTTTATATAGATATACAGGATAATTATGGGATTATTATGAACACATTTGGACAAGGCTTTAAATTAGGATTTGCAAGCGGATTATTTAATAATCTGTTTGGTGGCTGTTCGATGTTTGGATTTAATGGCTATATGGCTAATCCATTTTGTAATTATTCCTTTTCTCCTATGTTTTTCACTCCAACTTTTTCATTTGGTCCTTTTGTTCCATATAGCAATCCTTCAAATATTTTTAATACATTTAGTTATATGGGCGGCATGAATGCTGGCTCTATTTGGAATACTCCAATGTATAATAATTCTATTTGGGGACAATCTGTTATAACCCAGCAGACTCAATACAATGAGAATATATTTGGTTATACAAGTAAACCTTCCACATCTGGAGAAAATAAGCCTGTATCTATTCATTCAACTACTAGCACAACTTCAACTCAAGTCGGAGCTCAGTCTACTGTAAAAAGCACAACAACTTCAAATACAGGAGTTCAAGGCTCAGATGGAGTGAAAAAAGCTGCTGAAACTAAACCACCGAAGAAAAAAAGTAAATCTACAACACAAGCAAGTGTAACAGCAAGAGAAATGGCTGCAAAATGGAATAGAAAATATCCTAATGCAAAGAATATAACCAAAGAATTCTGTCAAAAAGTTATAGATATATCTGAAGAGATTCAATGTGAACCAGAAGATCTAATGGCATTAATGAACCTAGAAAGTGGACATACATTTGATCCAGCTCAAAAAAATCGTGGTGGGCATGAATACTACGGTTTGATACAATTTGGTGAAAGAGCAGCTCAAGATGTTGGAAAAACATTGGATGAATTAAAATCTATGAGCGCAATTGAGCAGTTGGATTATGTAAAAAAATATTTATTGATTCAGAAAAATGCTAAGAAAATTGAAGGTAAGCTTGATGCTACAACTTTATATTGTTTGGTTTTCTATCCAAAAGCATCAACACAAAGTGATGATTATGTAATTGCACAAAAAGATTCTGAAAAAAGTGGTAGACGTTATAATGCAAACAAAGGTCTTGATGTCGATAATAGTAATACAATTACTAGAGGCGAGCTAGATAGAGCTCTTGATGCATATAGAGTATAAGATATTAATTAAAGTTTGGTTAGAAAAGTGTTTCTCATCCAAAAAGATGAAAAAATAGAATTTCATTTAAAGAATTAGCAGAGAATGTCGTTAATGGAAGTATGGAAAACCGATTGGTTTTTCATACCTCCTCCCCAAGTCTGGTAGCCGTTCTCAAATGAATGGCTTTTTTTTTGCGGTTTTTGTGTAGAGTGAGGATGAAACTTAACGTCAGCGCCGTTGTGACAGAGCGAAGCGAAGGAACGAAGCAATCTTAGATTGCACAGGCGCAAACAAGCGTAGCTCGGAGTGTAGTCCGAATTTGTTAACAAAATTTAATATTATTACCTCCTTTTCCCCTTACCCTCTCGACAAATAATATTCTTTTAGTTATTATTAAAACTATCACTACCGAAAATAGATAAAGGAGAATATAGAAATGCAAGTAATATTGAAAAAAGATGTTCAAAACCTTGGCGAAGCAGGTGAATTGGTAAACGTTAAAGACGGTTACGCTAGAAACTTCTTAATTCCAAAAAACTTTGCTGAAATCGCAACAGAAGGTGCTTTGAAAAACAGAGAACAAAACTTAGCTAGAATTCAAGCTAAACAAGAAAAATTACACCAAGAAGCTCTTGCTACAGCTGCTGAAATTGAAAAATTAGGTCAAATTGAACTTTCAGCTAAAGCTGGCGAAAGCGGAAAATTATTCGGTACAATCACAACTAAAAAACTTTGTGAAGAATTAAAAGAAAAAGCTAATATCGAAGTTGATAGAAAGAATGTTTCTCTAAACGCTCCTATCAACAAAATCGGTGAATTCACTATGTTAATCAAATTAACTTCTAAAGTTAAAACTGAATTAAAAGTTGTTGTAACAGCTTCTGAAGTTGTTAAAGAATCAATTGAAGAAGAAGTTGTTGAAGAAACAGTTGAAGCATAGTTTGAAAAATGGTATTATAAACGTGTCGTCTTTTATTAAGTCGGCACGTTTTTTGTGAAAAGAAAGTTAGTGAAGAGATGAAACTTGCGACAAGATGCTTACCATACGGAGCATTACCATATGAGAGTTTAGACGCTGCTACTAGAATGCAAGCAAAGTTGTTTGAGCAAATGCCATATTTGGCGTTTTATCCGAGCTTGGATGAAGAAGATTCAATTATAAAACGCACCTTTACAGGAATTCCTGGAATAAAAATTAAAGGTCAAAAAGTTGCGCTTAAAACAACTTCAAATTCATATAAACAAGGCCTTGCAAAATTAGATAATGCGTATACAATGCCAAGTGAAGCAACTTTAGAGCCTTTTGCAATTGAATCTCCTTTCATGGATAAATTTTTACAAATAGCAAAAAAGTTTAAATCAAATTTTGCTTGTGTGAATCTTCTTGGTCCATTCACAATATCTCAAATGTTAATGAATGCAGCTGAAGAACAGACTTTGGCCGACAAAAGTTATAGAAAACTTTTTATTCAAGCTATATGTGTAAAAGCGTTATGGGCAATATATAAAATAAGAAGCATGAGCCCTAAGACAACTCCTATTATAATATTGGAAGAACCTACGCTTGCACAATTAGGTGTTTTAAAACGTGAGATGGAAGATATTACAGATGATTTGGTAATAAATCTATTAGCGAAAGTTATTGAAAAATTACAAATGGCAGGAGCTTTAGTTGCCGTGCAATGTATGGAAAAATGCAATTGGCAGGTGCCTATAAAAGCTGGTGCAGATATAATTTCGTTTGATGCTTATAATAATCCAAATAATATGAGCATTTTCCCAGATGATATTATTGAATTCATTAAACGTGGTGGAAAAATTAACTGGGGAATTGTTCCAACAATGAATGAATCTCTTGTGAAGGGTTTGACAGTGGATTATATGGCTCAGCGTTTGTTTGCGACTTTTGAAGGGCTAATTTTGGCAGGTGTTTCCGAACCTTATGTCTATAACTCTGCGTTTGTATCTGTACAAGGAAATCTAGATCATTTGCCTGTTATTTTTGCAGAAAAAGCTGTGATGATTGCAACACAACTTGCTCAAAGAATACCTGTAAAAACTTTGAAATAAGTTATATAGAGCGAAACGAGCTTTTATTTTAATTGTTATGCGTTTTATAATTTATATTACGTTATACACCACTTTACATTTACACCCGTTTTTGGTACGATTTTATGGCAAAACACGAGTTTTTAAAAGGAGATTAAGAAATTGAAGACTAGACTTAAATCACACAACTGTGGAGAGCTATCATTAGCTAATGAAAATCAAGAAGTTGTATTATCAGGTTGGGTTTCAACCGTTCGTGACCTAGGTGGTATTTTGTTTATAGAATTACGTGACAGAAGTGGATTTTTCCAAATTGTTGCAAACCCACAAGTTAACCCAGAGGTTCATAAAGTTTTAGAAAGAGTAAGAAGTGAATATGTTATTACTGCAAAGGGTAAAGTTACTCGTCGTCCAGAAGAAACTTATAACGAAAAATATCCAACTGGACAAGTTGAAATGTATCCAACATCTGTTGAAATTCTTTCTGAATCAAAAGTTTTACCATTTGTTTTAGGGGATGATTCAGTTTCTGAAGATGTTCGTTTAAAATATCGTTATTTAGATATCAGAAACGAAAAAATGCTTAATAATTTAACAACTAGACATAATATTTGTCAAGCTGTTAGAAATTACTTAAATGGTCAAGGTTTCTTGGAAGTTGAAACCCCAATCCTTATTAAGACAACTCCAGAAGGTGCTAGAGATTACTTAGTTCCATCTCGTGTTCAAGAAGGTAAATTCTTTGCACTTCCTCAATCACCACAAATCTTCAAACAACTATTAATGGTTGGTGGTATTGAAAGATATTATCAAATTGCAAAATGTTTCCGTGACGAAGATTTGAGAGCTGATAGACAACCTGAATTCACACAAATCGACATGGAATTGTCTTTTGTAGAACAACAAGATGTAATCGAAACTGTTGAAGGCTTGTTGGTAGATGCATTCAAAGCAGCAGGTGTTGAAATTAAACCTCCATTTATTCAAATGCCTTGGCAAGAAGCAATGGATAGATATGGTTCAGACAAACCAGATACAAGATTTGGCTTAGAATTATTTGATCTTGGCGATATCATTTTAGAATCTGAATTTGAAATCGTTAAGAAAACATTACAAGCTGGCGGTATTGTTCGTGGTATCAGAATCCCAGGTGGCGCAAGCTATTCTAGAAAAGATATCGATGATATTACAAAACTTGCTGTATCATTCGGTGCAAAAGCTTTAGCTAATATTATTTATCAAGAAGACGGTACTGCTAAATCTCCTGTTCTTAAATTTGTTACAGAAGACCAAGCAAAAGCTATTCAAGAAAGAGCACAAGCTCAAGCTGGCGATATTATCTTCTTCGTAGCTGATAAGCCAAAAGCTGTTTACGATATTATGGGTAGATTAAGATTACACTTTGGTAAATCTTTAAACTTAATCGACGAAAATAAACACAATTTATTATGGGTTGTAGATTTCCCTATGTTTGAATACTCTGAAGAAGAAGGCAGATATATGGCAATGCACCACCCATTCACATCTCCAAACTTAGAAGATGTTGATAAATTAGATAGTGGTGATTTAGGTAATGTTAAATCTATCGCATATGATATCGTTTATAACGGTACTGAATTAGGTGGTGGTTCTGTAAGAATTCACTCATCTGAAGTTCAAAAGAAAATCTTTAAGGCATTAGGTTTAACTGAAGAAGAAGCAACTGAAAAATTCGGCTTCATGGTGAACGCTCTTCAATACGGTACACCACCTCATGCTGGTTTAGCAATTGGTTTAGACAGATTAGTTGCATTACTTTGCAGAACAGAATCAATCCGTGATGTAATTGCGTTCCCTAAAAACGCAAGTGCAAAATGCTTGATGTCAGATGCTCCTGGTGAAGCATCATTGCAACAGCTTAGAGAATTGCACATTAAATCAACAGTTCGCAAAGAAGTTTAATAATAACCCCCTCGCCCCTTGAGGGAGAGGGTAGTATTTCTTAGTGAACAGAGTGAACTTAGAAATACGGGTGAGGGGTTATGTAACAATTAATATAAAAAAAGGGTTTATTTCATTTTGAAATAAACCTTTTTTAAAGGCAAATAAATATAGGCGTTTCGCACAAAGCTACTCCGCCTAATAAAATAGGAAAAAAGGAAATTAAAGTTTTTGGAATTAAATTTTATTTAAGCGCCCCTTCTATGCGCCCCAATCAAATGTTGAACTAATTGCATCATCTATAAATGATTGTAATGATTGCAATTCTGTGTTAATAGCTTCAAGCTCTGTTGATAAGTCTTGAATTTCTATATCAATAAAGTTTTCTTTTTCGCTGATACGTTCTTTTTCTTCGTTGTACCAAGCTGTTATTTCTTCTCTGTATTCAGCATCACTTTTTTCTGCAAACTCACCGCAAGTTACATAGTAGTTTGTAGACATACTTGGGTCATATTGACCTTGTTCATCAGTACCACTTAAGCAGAAAGTTCCAGAAGCAATTGCATCTGCTACATAATCAGGATTTTGATTCATAGCAGCATTGTATTCTGTTGTCCAACCGTTAGCAGAAGCTGCTTTGAATATAGGAAGATAAAAATCTAATAATTTTTGTACAATGGCAGTTGCTTCTTCGCTAATATCAACATTTGTATCTTCGCCAGTATCAACAGAACCTAGTGTTTTGATTATATCTGCACTGTATTCTGCAGGTACTTTTTCGCCATTCATAACTGAACTAAATACAGATTTATCGAAACCTGGACAAATGTATGCTAACAAATCAGGGATTACATCACTTGAGAATGTTCCACCTCTGCCGTGAGAATCCATCGCAGAAGATCCCAAAACGTTTACGATTGCTTCAGCATAATCTCCAGCTAGAACTACTGCACCTTTGTAATCTGACAAAATCATAGAACCGTCTGTTTTAACAGGTGCAGTTCCATTTGTTACTGGTAAAAAGTTTTTACCATATCCCATTAAATAGCTATAATTAACTTGGTTATATTTACCATTTGCATAATAAGAAACTTTTGTAGAATTAAGCTTAGCTCTATAATCAGATGCCAAATCTGACATCTCTCTTGAGAGCTGCATTTTACGACCTGACGCTAAGGTGATGCCTAATTCGCAATCAGCTTTGCGCCTAGTAAGGGTTAAAAATGCTACTTGATTACATGCTAATCCCATTTTCTTTTCCTTTAAGTTCCTTTTAGAATTTCCAATTTGGCGATACATTCACCCACATGGAGTTCTTTGATATATATATCGGCACATTTTGACTAAAACTTTAGGGTTTGTAATAAAATTTTTACAAAACTTTACAAACTGGGCAATTTTTTGAAGAGAATTGTTTTAAACATGATAGTAGTGTGTAATAAGGAGTTGTTATGACAACTATAAATAATTCAAATATACAACCACAGACTCCAGTTGTTGTTAATAATTTACCAAACAATGTACGTAAGGTAAATTTTAAAGCTGAAAATGATAGTTTTTCAAGACAACAAAAAGGACCTGTATATACTCAACCTCCAATGCTTGATCAGCAGGCTGCCATGCGTAGAGCGATTGAAGAACAAAAAAAAGCACAAAAGAAACAGAAGATTAAACAAGGCGTGCTTACAGGACTAACAGTAGCTGGTACTGCTGTAATGCTTGTATATTTTGGACGAGCATTATTCAAAGATATTAGACTAGAGAAGCTCGCAAAAGAAGCTGCAGAAAATGGAGATCCATCTGGCGCTTTAAGAGAAGTTGGTGTTAAAACCCGACAAGATTTATTGGAGTTGTTTACAGATGTAAGTGACAAACCTTCATTTGAAGATATAAAAATGAGCGGTACTTTAAAAGCTCAGTTAGAATCTATAATGGATAAAATTAAGAACCCAGAAAAATATCAAGAAGCAATGCAAGAGTTAGAACAAATGTACATATTCTGGGGTCCTCCAGGAACAGGTAAAACAACTTTCGTTAATGCTATTTGTAAACGATTTGGTATTAAACCTTTTAAATATGATATGGGTATTTTAAAAGGTGGATATCAGGGTACAACAGAAAATAACATGACAAAAGTAAGTAAAGTTTTCCTTGAGGAACACAGAGCTCAAAGAGCAAAAAATCCTAATCATATTTCAGTTATGTTTTTTGACGAATGTGATGAAGTGTTCTTAGAAGCTCAAGGCGTTAATAGAAATTCTAATAATGAAATTATGAGTAGATTTAAACAATACTTAAATGAATGGCGTGAAGAACCGGGTGTATTAGTATTCTGTTGTACAAATAAACATCCAAATGAATTAAATGAAGCAATTCGTGATAGGGGTGCTCGTGTATTTGTCGAAAATCCTATTTGGGAGGCTTTGTCTGAAAACTTCTTTGCTCACTTTGCTCCTGCTAAAGAAGGAAAGGTTTTAGAAAACTTAAAGAAACCAACTAAGAAATCAGATAGATTTTTCCAAATAATCCAAGCTAGAGGCCATAGAGACTTTGCTTATAGGGATCTTCAAAGAATTGGTTGGAAATCAACGGAAGAAATGCCTGCTCATACATTAGGTTTGGATGATATAATTGAAAGAGCTCTAAAAGCAGACTTAAATTTATCAACAAGTGAAAAAGATGCTTTGCGAGAGTTGCTAACTCTAACTGATGATTTATTGCCAAAAGCAGTATAGATAAAGTTATAAATTATAAATTATAAATAGAAGGTTCAATAATTATTATTGAACCTTCTATTTTTTAATAAAACTTTACAAAATAGCAAAAAGTTAAAAAAATAAGTTTTATACATGATTATAGTAGTTTAATTGTGTATGTATAAAGGAGTTGTGATGTTTGCAATTAAAAATTTAAATACCCCAATACAAATGCAACAACCTGTTGCTGTGAGTAATTCGCACAACAATGTTTATCAAGTAAACTTTAAAGCAGAGAATGATAGCTTTACAAGACAACAAAACGGTCCTGTTTATACACAACCTCCAATGCTTGATCAGCAAGTAGCTATGAGAAAAGCAATTGAACAACAGAAAAAAGCGCAAAAGAAACAGAATCTGAAGCAAAATGTTAATTATGCTTTAGGAATGGCGGTTAGCGTAGCTTTTTTAGCAGTTTTATTACCACAAATTTTTAGAAAAGGTGGTGTAAATGATGGAATAAGAAGTGCATTAGAGAAAGAAGCTACGGCACTAAAACCTGTTGATGTTTTAAATAAAAAACCAAGACATATTGATTGTTATAATGACGAAGTCAAAGCTTTTCTTAAAAAAATTAAAGGCTTGCTTACTAGAAAAGATATTGAATTAAAAAATGGTCATAGAGCAACACAAGTTCAATTTATTGGTCCTGGCGGAACTGGTAAAACTGATAGTGCTGATATTGTTGCAAAAAAAGTAATAGAATTATTCCCAGGCTCAGAGTATTATGTACCAGATTTAAGTATGTTGTCATCAAGTAGTTTTAAAGGACAGGATGTACAAATGCTTTCTGAATATACAACTTCAATCTGCAAAAGAGCAGACACTCTGAAGAAAGAAGGTGAAAAGGCTGGCATTAAAAAATACATAGTTATGTTTTTAGATGAATATGATAAAGTTGCGATGGAAGATTTTAGTCATAATAAAGCTCAGTCAAATAAAACAACTGGTGCTTTGAAAACTTTAATTAATGAATTGAAAAAACGTGATAATGTAATAATAATTTCAGCTACAAATTATCCTGAATTAATTGAAGGGGCAATAGACAGCAGAATGGCAGAAAAAGTTCTATTTGACTATTTAACACCTAAACAAATAATTACCTCAATTACAGAACATTATAAAGAAAAACCAGAATTAATATGCAGTGAATTGCTAGACAGTACTAATCAAAAATTGATAGAAATTTGCGATATTCTTGGTAAAAAAGAACGCAAGATGGAATATAGAAAAATCTTTGATAATATTTTGCCTAAAACATTAGATAATTCTCCAGATATGGGTAAAATAGAATTAAAACATTTTGTGGATGCAATAACTGAACCAGGCAATGTAAGGGTTTTAAATCTAACAGAAGCTGAAATTGCTCAATTGAAAAATATAGTTGCATAATAATATTTAACAAGTAGGTGAAGGGTGCAATTTATTGCACCTTTTCTCTTTTCTCTTGATTAATCTCAAAAAAAATAGTACAATTATCTAGTTATAACAGTTAATTAAGAGGTTTATATGAAATTATACATGCAAGTTTTAATTGCGTTAGGCTTAGGCTTAAAACGTAACTGGCATATTTTTGCAGGTCTTATTTTGGGTGTATTTGCTGGTATTTGGTTGCACGAAAACCCAAACCCTGTGGTCATGACTGCGTTTACATTTATTGGTCAATTATTTATCAGACTTATTCAAATGGTTGTAATTCCATTGGTGATTTCTGCAATAATTATTGGTATTACAAGTGTTAGCGATAGTAAACAAATCGGTAAGCTTGGCTCAAAAATGATTTTGTACTATGCAATTATTACATCTGCAGCAGTTTCAATAGGTGCATTTTTAGCTTTAGTGTTCAAACCAGGTTTAGGCGCAGCTTCATTTATTAATTCAGAAGTTGCAACAAGCATTCAAGCACAAGTAGCAACAACTATTGAAACTCAAAGAGAAAACTTGTTAAATATAGTATTAGGCTTTATTCCTAAAAACCCATTGGAAGCAGTCGCATCTGGCGATATGGTTCCAATTTTAGTATTTGCAGTTATTTTTGCAGTTGCATTAGCTAAAGTTGGTGAAATAAATAGACCTTTTGTAAGCTTTTTTGAATCAATTTTTGCAGCTACAATGAAAATTACAGATTGGATTATGTGCTTTGCAGCCCCTGGGGTATTTGCTCTTACTGCAGTAGCAGTTTCTGCTTTTGGCGGCGGTATATTTACAAGTATTTCAAAATATTTAGGCGTACTTGCATTAGGCTTTGCAATTCAGCTATTTGTTGTATATCCAATATTTTTAAAAATATTTTCAAAAGTACCAGTATTAATGCTTTATGCTGCTATTGCAGAAGCTATGATGGTTGCTTTTGGTACAGCAAGCTCATCAGCAACATTACCTTTAACTATCGCTTGTTGCGAAAAAAGAGGTATTTCTCATAAAGTTACAAGTTTTGTAATTCCTCTCGGTGCAACTTTGAATATGGATGGTACAGCTCTTTTACAAGTAGTTGCAGTTATATTCTTAACTCAAGCTTATGGCGTTGTATTAACTCCGTTCTTGATTGTTCAAATTGCATTACTTGCAATAATTGCATCAAGTACATGTGCAGGTATTCCAGGAGCAGGTATCATTACAATTGCTCTTGTGCTTAATGGAATGGGCTTGAGTCCAGAACAAATGGTAGCAGGCTTTGCGTTCTTATTCACAATTGAAAGAATTACAGATATGATGCGAACTCTTGTTAACGTAACATCGGATGCGGTAGTTGCGGCAGCGATTGCGGATAACGAAAATGAAATAAATTATGATTTGTTAAATAATCCAGAAGAATATAATGAAATAATCAATTAAAAAATATGGAAGAAAGCGGGATGAAAGTCCCGCTTTCTTTGTAATATAACTTAATAAGCTAGCAAAAAGATTTTTGTTGGTGATTTAATATAAATGTGTAGTGTATTTTAAAAGGAGGTGTCCAATGCGTACATTGGCTGTAAATCAGAGTATAGTTAAGTTCAACAATTTCAAATCAAATGAAGCTCAACCAAAAGTTACTGATGTCCCAAATGGCAAAAAGCCTAAAAAGCCAATTTTAACAAAGGAAAATGCACTACCTTTAGTTTCAGCAGCTGTTGCAGTGGCTTCTCTAGGAGTTTCTGCTTACGCTCTTTCAAGGGGTAAAAAAGGCGGTAGAGATATAGAAATGTCTTTACGTGGTAAATTGAGTGAAGCAGAAATGAGAGCTAAAAAAGCTGCGGAAGAATTAGTGAGTGGTTGTAAGAAAGATGTAGAAAAAGTTTCAGAAAATGTTGCAAATCTTGGTAAAAAAGTTGAAGCTGCAAATATTGATGCAAAGATTAATGATATGAGCCGTAAGGTAGATTCGTATCAAGAAGCTGTAGTTAATAAAATGAACGAAGTTGCAAACAAAACAAGAAACATTGTTAATCGTACAGTGGAAGTTAATGGCACACCTTATACTTTAGCAACAACTATGCACGGATATGGAGCAAGAGATGCTGAATTAACAAGAACATTGCAAACAGAATCTGCAAGAAGAGCGTTAGGAATCACTCCTCTTGTTGCATTAACAGGAACTGCTATAACTGCAAGATTTTTGACTTCTGAATATCAAGGGTTTATTAAAACTGGTGGTATGGGCGTTGTTCCAGAAGAATTAATTGCAAATTTAGGCGCATATGTAAACGATAAACAAGATATAAATATCATTGCTGATACTCCGCTTTATCTTGGTGCTGTTGAAAATGACAAAGTTGCTAGACTTGAGCGTAGCGAAAATGGTAATTATGATTATGTAGCATATACAGAGGGTGGAACAAAAAGATCAGTTATGGCTGAGCTTGAAGAAATGGGCTCTTTTCCTATTGAAATGTATGATGATTATAACAAAACAACTGAAACTGTAAGAATATTCCGTACAGCTAAAGAATTGGAAGCAAAAGTTGATTTTGACGATACTATGAATCAGCTAAGACCAGAAATCGCAGAAAAGGTTAAGGAAGCTTTGGCAAATGGTCATGAATATAGAGTTGGACCGTTATTATTTAAACCTGAGGTTGATGTAAACAGAGTTAGTGTAAAAGTTGGCGACAAGAAAAATGTAAATATCAACTATGAGGGCTTCTTGTCTTTATTTACAGATGAAGCTGCTAATGTTATCCGAAACTTCATGGAAGCTGGTACTAATGTTGAGTTGAAAAATGTTAAAGAAATGTTGGCTACAATTCGTGAACGCAAAGCTATTGAAGAAATGCAGGCTCAAGGAGTTAACCCAAATGAGTTTAAAGGTAGATTAGAAGCTATTAAAAATCAACCAATAGAAGTATTTAAAGAAGGAATCTCTAAGGAAGTTTTCGTTGAAATTATCGCAAATGAAGAAGACGCAAAACTTTTAAGCGATTATATGTCAAAAACAAATTCTCAGATTCCGCAATTTAAAATTACACCAAAATCTGCTCAAAAAGTTGTAACTAAATACAGAGCTGTATTCTATGATAATAAACGCTTTGACTTATCTGGACCTTTCCACGAAGTAGAAAATAAAACAATTTATAACGATCGTGCAACTTCTTCAGGTGAAACAGAACGATTCTTAGCGTTAAGTAAATTTTTCTATGAACATTTGATGCCTGATAATCAGTCTTATTTGAAGAAACCTCTAAATGCTGATATTATCATTGGCAATGATTGGCAATCTGGTGGTGTTGCAGCGATGGTTAGATATTTAACACCTGCAAGAAAAGCTTTTGGTTTGGAAGCTAGTGTTGCTGATAAAATACAAAATACACCAATCATTACTTTAATGCATAACTTTAAACTTAGAGGTGCTGTATATCATTCTCAAGAAAGATTATTGAACATGATGTTTGGTGAACACGCTGCTAAGATTGTTGAAAATGCTTATGCTCCAAATGGTGCTGGATTGTCTCCACATTTATGGAACGCTTTATTTGCAGAAAAAGGTATTAACCCTCAAACTATGGCGTTACATCTTTCAGACTATGTACCTTTTGTATCAGTAGGTAACTTTACAGAAGCTTCTACTGAACCTGCTCGTGGTGGTATAAATTATGAATTAGCAGCTCTCAGAGGTCGTCAAGGTAAATTCTCTGATATGGCATTCTTGAAAAAAATTGCAATAATGAATGACCTTGATGAAAGTCAAATTTCAGCAAAACCGACTGCAGGTGGTATTACTAATGGTTGTGATAGAATTAACAACATTATTTCTAAAGAAAAAGCTAGAGCTGTTGAAATGTATTTAGGCTTACCAACAGGTTCTCTAATGACTGCAGAAGATATTGAAAAAATGAATGCAGAAGGTAAAAATGGCGCTTATATCGCTCACCAAAATAACAAACGAGTGAACTTGGATAGAGTTCTTTCAGATATTAAATTAGCAAAAGATACTAACGGCGCAGTTAATCCTATGAAATTGTTTGATATAGAAAATACTGACTTAACCGGTGTGAATGAAAATACAATGATTATAGGTATGGCAGGTAGAATTGTAGACCAAAAAGGTATTGATATTGAATCTGAAGGTATCTTAGAATACTATAAATCAGGAAACTTTGATGCCGAAAATCCTCCTGTATTCTATATCCAAGGTAAAGGTGATATGAAATACCTAAACCGTTTTTGGGAAGTTAAAAAAGAAGTAGCTCAAATTAATAAAAAAGCTGCTGATAGAATGATTTTCTGTAATTTATTCTCAGAAGCAGGTCGATATGACGCTTGTAAAATGTTCTCAGACTTTTCTTCAATGCCTAGTTGGGATGAACCTTGCGGTTTAGTTCATAAAGAAATTGCATACGCTAGTGGTGCGATTCCTATTGTTAACAAAGTCGGTGGCTTAAGAGATGGCTTATTTGAGTACGGTTCTAATGGTGAAAATGCTATCTTTGTAGATTTTATGGACAAAGATAACAACCCAATTGAGAAAGCTTTACCTTATAACGGAAAAAGTTTTGCAAAAGGTCTTGTTGCAGCTCAAGATTGGTACCAAGACAAAGCTCGTTTCGAAAAAGGTATTGAAGCTTCTTATAATGGACACTATGACTGGTTGGGTGGTAAAATCCAACAGTATGTTGAAATCCTACAAGGTAGAGGCGTTATTAAAAAAGAAATTTAATAAAATAATCACAAAAAAAAGAACCAGCTTTTAAAACTGGTTCTTTTTTTTGTGTTATCTTATACTTATGCAAGAAATTAAAAGAATAGGTTTTTGGGGCTATCCACACCCTCAAGTTATAAATGAAATTAAATCAAACTATCCAGAAGCTGAATGGATTGATTTGGATATTGATTTTTCGTATCCAAAAACTAACATTCTGCCTGATGCATATTGTAAAATAATTAGAAACATAATTGACAATGCAATATTCTTAAAACCTGATTTGATAGTTGCTCCTATTGGAAAAGACAAATGTGATAGCGGATGGTTTGCTTCCAAAATTTTAAAAGAAAAAGGCTTTAATGTTTTAACAACTATTTTCGAAAGCTTTGAATTCAAAAGAGATATAAAAATTTGTACAAGTAATTTACCATTATATGAAAAAGTTACGACGATTACAGATAGTATAATTAAGCCTGAATTATTAAAAAGAGATTATACTCAAATAACAATTCCGACTGAAAACACTTCTAAAAATTTGTCTTACACCCCTGGATTTTGGGGCGTTCCGCCTAATGATTTAGAGCTACTAAGACTTTTTCCGGATACAACAAGGGTCTATGGTTGGATAAGGTGTGTAGAGGCTGGAACTCCTGCTGATTTAGATTTGGAAATGTATGTAGACGAAAATGTTCCAACTGTATTTTATTCACAGGCTTTTTGTTCAAAATCATCTTTAGCAAAGTATCTGGCTGATAAATATAATGGGCTTTATATCGACATAGATGACTATGCTTCAAATTCTATAAAAGCTAAAGTTGAAGCATTTTTAAGGTTGAGATGATTAGCACATTACAATCCAAGTAAGTTTTCTTGTTATTCTGCCTAAATAAATACCAACAACGGCAAAGAACATATCATATAATATTTGGACTCCACTTTGTGAAGCAATCCAGCTTTGTACTAAATCCATTGGAGCGTGTCTGAGTGTTGCAATAAATAACATATACAAAACACCTAGTATATGAATTGCTAGGACGCCAAGCACAGAAAGCAAAACTATTCTTAAAAAGTCAGTTTTAACTTTAAGCAGAGTGCCTGAGAAAAAGATTGCTGGTATGAAAGCTAAGATATAACCAAAACCATACTCAAAGAGGTAAGTCATACCACCACCAAGAGCAAATATTGGGAAAAACATTCCTAACGCAATATATCCAAGTATTGCTAATATCCCAAACTTTCGTCCTAGAAGTCCGACTATAAAAAATACAGCAGGTATCTGTGGAATATAACGATAAGTTTTAGTTAAGTGAGTTGTAACTTCATAATCAGTAGGTTCTTTGCTCAAGAATTGTACGATATCTACTGGTATGTGAAAATGTGTAAAAGTAAATTGTGTAAAAGTTGCAACTATTAGTAATAAAATGCAAAAAGCTGTCAATGCGAGTGTGCCTATTGTTACTTTAATAGGCTCTCCGTTGTATTTGAAGCTATTTAATTGTTTTGTAAATCTTTTTGTCATTTTATTTCTATTATATTTTTTAGCTTTTCTCTATTTTCTTCAAACTTAGTTTTAAATTTATCGTAAAAAATATTTTCGGTCCACATAATTAAAGCGTCTTCGTTATTATCTTGGTAATAGCCTTTTCTTGTTCCTAATGAGCTAAACCCATATTTTGTGTATAAACCAATTGCAGCTTCATTTGAGACTCTAACTTCAAGTGTTAAATATTTTATTTTGTTAATATAGCAGTCTTCAAATATTTTTACAATAATAGCTTCTCCAATATGCTTACGCATATAGTCTTTTTTGACTGCGATTGTGGTAATGTGGCCTTCGTCAATGATGTGCCATGTGCCTGCATATCCAACAGTTTCACCTTTTTCAGTCTTAGCAATATAATATTTTGCTAAATTATTGTTCATCTCTTCGTAGAAAGAAGATTTTGACCAATGATGTTCTCCATACGCTTCTGCTTCAATAGCAACAACGTCATCTATATCATCTTTTGTCATTTTGGTTATGTAAATTGAAGACAATTCTGTTATGGACATATGCTTTCCCAATCTATATCGTCTTCAGTTTCTTCACCAGGTTCAATTATGTGGTCACCGTCTTCTAGCATTAACATAAGAGAAAGACGAAGTTGTTTTTTATAATTTTCTAAAGCTTTTTCTTTCGTTTTTGCACAAAATGTGAAGCTAGGAATTTCTTTAATTTCAATATAATGGTATGGATTACCATTAAAATCTAAATCGGTACCTTCTATTAAGGTCCAATCAAGATTCATATAATATTCTAAATCTTTGTTTTCACTACTCATCAAAAGACCTTTCATTTAAAGGTTGTTTAATCATTATCCCTTCACCACCGATTACATTTGCTTGTTTACCATTGATGTATAAGTAAGTAGGTACAGATGTATTAGCGTTAGCGGTTTTGATTATTTGTTTAACTCTTGTGTAGGTACTTTCTGCACCACCGCCAGATTCAAAGTTTGGTGATAAATCAATCATGATGCTTCCTGCGGATTCTCTAATTGACAAAACTTTTGTTCCTTGAGGAATTTCAGAGGTTAGTCCTTTAGATTTTTCCCATTTTGTAGGAGCGCTCATCAATTCTTTTATGGCGAATTCAAAGCAAGATTTTTCATCTGCTGTATTGCAGATTCTATTCACTGCACGTAGATTTCCAGTATTATCAACTACAAAAATTTTTACTGTTTTTTGTGCAGGTTTTATATTTTCTTTTTTATTCACTTCTTCTGTTTTTGAATGTTCTAGAGGATTGTAAACAGGAGTTTCTTCAACTTGTTTTCCAAAATTAGGCATTTCAAAGCTTTTATTAAAAAAAGTAAAATATACGTAAGCTATAGAGATTACAATTAAAATAAATAAGCCTAGTCTTTGAGAAAAATTCATATTTACTCTCCTTTTTATTTTAGTGGTAAATTATTTATCCCCACCTTTTACATATATTTTACCATTAATTTGTATAATGTTATCAATTATTTTAACATTTTCTATTCTTGTGTTACATTTCTTCGTATTCATTAAATTTAGTGTAAAAGTAAGCGGATCAAGTATATTTATTAAGTTTGTAATTCTATCTGGGGGTAATACTCCGCAAGAATTGTCAATTGCTATATCACTTGTGCTTATTTTATTTCTATCAACTTTTACACCAGTAGTTACTTTAAGTTGTTTATTCTTTTTATTAGGTGCAATTGGGAAATTATATTCCATAATGATTTGTAGCTTATTATTTTTAATATTTATAAAAGCTCCATATAAAGCAAATAATGGATAAGTTTTGTTGTTAACTTTTTCAAGTATTTTTTTATATTCTTTGCTTTCAAGTGCTTGGTTTAATGATTGTTCTGTTAGATGCATTTCATAGGAATATACCATGTCTGTTTCAATAGTCAGAGGCTTTTGGCTGTAATTAATTTTGTTATAGTTTGTTAAACTTTTGAGTTTTAAATATTTCACATCTATGCCGTTAATCTGAAAATCATCACCTTCAAGTTCGAGATTTTTGAAGATGCCTTGTTTTAAACTGTATAAAGTGTATCCATCAAATTTAACTTTAAAATTTTCACCAGTACTTTTTTTCAAAGATTTTTTTATAGCTTTTTGAACAATAGATTCTGCAACTGGATTAAAAATGGAAAAATGTTTTTTGTTTTTTAAATATTCAGCAGAAGACTTGTCTGTTTTGGACAAAGCTGCTGGAATAGATATGAAAAATGCAAGTGATAAAATGATTATATTTCTAAGCATTTATTATCCTATTTTTCTGTTACATTTTTATAAAATTCATCAGTAATAAGTTGCGAATATTTTTTCTTTTCATTTATAGAAAAAGCTAGTTTTTCAGAACCGTCAGAAGTGGTAACAGAAGCAACAACTCCCGCTAAATCTGAGAATGGAAGTTTGTTTGCCTTAGCTTCAAATTTTGCATAAGGAACAGTTTGTCCATAAACATTCATTGTTCCCCTAGATGTAACTTTTATTTCGTGAAAAGAAATTGATTGATATTTAAATTTGTCAGCTAATTGCTGAAGTTGGTTTTCCAAATTGTCACTTTTAATATCTTCTTGAGATAAAAGAGGTTTTTTCTTGGAATCAACAATGCACATTTTTTGACCGCTAGCGTTATGTTCTGCTAAAACTGCTCTGTAGCCAAATAGATTTACGGCATTGTCAATTTCAAATTCTTCGTGCAAATTAGAGAAATTCCCAAATTTTTTAGCATTTTCTTCTGCTCTTTCTTGGATATATGTTGTAATTTTATTTTTTGCCATTTCAACATATTTTTGTCCACCAATAGCGTTAAATCCAATAATTGCAAGAACTAAAATTGTAATATTAAGGATATTTTTAATTAATTTAAACATAACTTGCACCTTCTCTTAGTATTATGTACAATTATAACTATGACAAAACCTGAAATCAATCTTATAAATACGTATGATGTTAATATAGAAGACGCTACTCCTGCAATGCAGAAGTTTTTAGAAATAAAAAAAGAACATCCTGACGCCGTTTTACTATATAGAATGGGAGATTTTTACGAAACATTCTTTGAAGATGCTATTTTGCTTTCTCGAGAGTTGGAAATAACTCTAACTGGTAGAGAATGTGGTAAATTAGGTCGTATTCCTTTAGCTGGTGTTCCTGTAAAATCTTTGGAAGCGTATTTAGAAAAGCTAGTGCAAAAAGATTTTAAAGTTGCTATATGTGAGCAACTTGAAGATCCAAAGTTCGCAAAAGGTATTGTAAAACGTGGTGTTGTAAGAATTATTACAGCTGGAACTTTGTTGGAAACTAATTTTTTAAATCAAAATAGTAATAATTATATGTGCGCACTTTTTAAAGAAAGTGATGATAAATGGGGCTTTGCTTATACTGACATTTCAACAGGTGAATTTAAGGCTGCAACACTTAAGTATGAAACTGTCTTGACTGAGCTTGCTAGAATTCAGCCAGCTGAAATAGTTGCTCAAACTAAAAAATTAAAACTTGAGCCATTTCAAATTGTTCCAGAAGAAACTGTTGATTTGCCTGAAGAAATTACAAAATTTTATAATTGTTCAAAAGTTCCATCAAGAGTTTTTGAAGATGAGTTTGCTCAAAATAATTTAAAGGCAGTATTTAAACTTAGTAGTCTTGATGCTTTGGGATACAATTCTAATCCAACTGCATATAGAGCTTCTGCTGGTTTGTTGGCTTATATATGGGAAAATATGAAAGATGGTTTCCCTAAGTTTGAAAGGATAGAGCTTTACGAACTTTCAAACTATGTTGCGTTAGATGTTCATACAAGAAAAAATCTTGAATTAACTGAAACGTTGAGAGAAAAAAATAAATATGGTTCACTTCTTTGGGCAATTGATAAAACAACGACGCCAATGGGTGCAAGATTGCTAAAATCTTGGATTTGTCAGCCTTTAAAAGATGTTAAACTTATTCAAAAACGTCAAGAAAATGTTCATAAGCTTTATGGAAATTCGAACGCAAGAAATGAAATTGTAAACTTATTAAAATCAGTATGTGATATTCAAAGGCTTTCTACTCGCATGAGTAACGGTTCTGCCGCTCCAAAAGATTTTGTAAGCCTAAAATCTGCACTTTGGACCTTGCCTAAATTAATTGAGATTACTTCTAAATTAAATTTAAAAGTTTTTAGAGAAATAGAAGCAAAATCTCAAGATCTACAAGATTATGCTGATTTGATTGAAAAGACGATTATCGATAATCCACCAATTACAATCAAAGAAGGCGGAGTTATAAAAGATGGTGTTGATTCAACTTTGGATTATCTTCGTGATTTGATGACAAATGGCGAAGAATGGTTGAAAAATTTTACTGAAAAAGAACGTGAAAGAACTGGTATTCCAACGCTGAAAGTTAGCTATAATAGAGTTTTTGGTTATTATATTGAAATAACAAATTCAAATTTAGGCAAAGTTCCTGAAGATTATATTCGCAAACAAACGTTATCTAATGGTGAGCGTTATATAACTGAAGATTTAAAAAAACATGAAGATGAAGTCTTAACTGCTCAAGTTAAAGCAAATGATTTGGAATACAAATTATACTGTGATTTTAGAGAATATTCTAAGGAATTTGTATCAATAATAAGGGATATTGCGACAGCAGTAGCAGAATTAGATGTTTATAATTCTTTTGCAACAATTGCTGTTGAACAGAATTATATTTGTCCGCTTGTAGATGAAAGCAAAGAATTTATTATCAAAAACGGCAGACATCCTGTGCTAGAGAAAATTCTACCGCTAGGTACTTATGTTGCAAATGACATTGAGCTTGCAAGTGAAAATAATAACATAACTCAATTTATGATTTTAACAGGTCCTAACATGGCTGGTAAATCAACTTTTATGCGCCAAAACGCATTGATTGCGATTCTAGCTCAAATAGGTTCTTTTGTTCCAGCTGATTATGCAAAAATAGGCGTTATTGATAAAGTCTTTACTCGTGTAGGTGCAAGTGATGATTTGACTTTAGGGCAATCAACATTTATGGTTGAAATGACAGAAACTGCCTATATATTGAACAGTGCAACAAATAGAAGCCTTATTCTTATTGATGAAATTGGTCGTGGCACAAGTACTTATGACGGAGTTGCCATTGCGTGGTCTGTTGCAGAATACATTGCATCAAAGCTAAATTCCAGATGTATTTTTGCGACGCATTATCACGAATTGAATGTTATGACCAAGACTTTTCCACAAATTAAAAATTATCGCATCACAGTTTCTGAACAAAATGGTGAAATTGAATTTTTACGTAAAATTGTACAAGGTGGTGCAAGCAAAAGCTATGGTATACAAGTTGCAAAAATGGCAGGATTGCCTATTAGTGTAGTTGAACGTTCAGAAGAATTGATGAAGAAAATGCAGAAAGATTTTTCAAAAGATTTGGCTGGCAGAAAACGACAAAGCTTAGCTTCGGAAAACTTAGAAGCGCCACAGTTAAATCTATTTTAGAATCTCAACGACGCCTTTCTTAAAATCATTTGCACCGCCGTATGATGGATGGCGAACCTTTTCTTCGTGTCTAAAATTAAGCCAATTTAAGCAATTTTCTGAAACATTGCCTACAGGAATTATTTTTATATTAGGGAAAACCCCGTCTTTGCCGATAAGTTTTTCTAAAATAATTTTATTAGACTCAATCTCTTTTTGAGTAGGTCTTCGATTTGTTAAAATATTACTATCACATTCATATGGGTGGAAAGCAAAGGCATTCCAGAAAACAAAATCATTAAAATTAAAATCAAGCTCGTTTATTAATTTCCACACAATTGTTGCAGTTGGCTCGCAGAATCCTTGGTTTTGAATTGTTTTAGATAGATTAGTTAATTTTTGTTTGCAAGAGCTTCTATTCATTTTCTTAAAAGCTCCATAAGCGTTTGTTAAAATTAGCCTTTCAGATGTTAATGGCACTCCTGAAAAATGACAACCCTGATACCCTGGGGCTTCTGCTATAAGAATACACTTGGCGTTTTTCCTGTCTAATAAGTAGTTTCTAAGGTTATTGCATCTTATATCTGGAGCATTTGTTTCAAGATCATATTTTTTATCAAAATCTTTCCAAGGATTAAAAACATTGTCTAATTTTTTGAAATTCTTTAGTAATAAAATAAATTCATCAACTTTTTGTTCAAAATTAGCCATCTCAAAACTCCATTTTTTAAATATTATCATAAATTTCATTAATTATCATCCATATATATGATGGGAGTCATGCCTTCATGGTGTAAAGTGTAAGAGGTACTAAGTGTACCTATATGTATACTTGGTGGAGAAGAGGTAAGAATATTGAAAAAATTCAAGTTTCGATTACAGGTCGTGCTTGACATGCGCCAAAACGAACTTGAACAGCGCCAGATGGAGGCCGCTAAGATAATAGCTGCTTTAAGAAAACAAGAGGGTGAACTTCAAGATATTATCAATTCTCAAAGAAAAAACAGCGAAGATTTGGATAATCTATATAATTTAGAAATGTTAGATATCCAACAAATCGAAGCTCATAGAGATTTCGGCTTGAAGTTAGTTGTAGATGAAAATAATAAAAGAAGAATTATTTCAAATACAAAAATGCTTTTAGAAAGAAAACAAACAGAGGTTCGAGAAGCGCATAAAAAAGTAGAAGTACTTAAAAAACTTAAAGAAAAACAAGAACAAGAATATTACAAAGAATTCTTGGATACAGAAATTAAAGAAATTGACGATATAACATCAGCAAGGTTTAATCTCAAATGACAGCATCAGTAACAAGCAAACAATTTAATAATTTTGAAGACATGCTTTCAGTAGTTAAAGAGACTGCTGAAAAAACTGATGCAACAATTAATAAAGCCGCTAAAGATTTTGAAAAAGTTTTTGATAAGTCTGTTGAAAAAGTTAAAAAAACAGAACAAAAAGTAAATTATACTGAAGAAAAAGCAAATAATACGGATAAAGTTTTAGGTAATAGAGAAAATACAACTATCGAAAGAAATACTATTGTTGAGGGTATAAATAATCTTAAACAAGACACTAGTATTGAAAAAAAATATAATGATGTTGTTGAAGATATTAAAAAGATTGTTGAACAATGCGCTGATGTTGATTTGAAAAGCGTATTAAAAGATAAAATAAGCTCTATTTTATCAAATGTAGAATTATCTGAACAGTGGTCAGATATTCGAGATGCGCTAAGTGAAATAGTAAGCGAAGCAAATATAGAAGCTTCTTTGGATTTGACATTAGCAAAAGATATTAATGAAATTATTTCTCAATTAAAAGAAGCTGTTGAAAAAACAGCACAATCTCTTGATGATATTGAGAATAAATTACAACCTGTTGTTGATTTAAATCAATTGGAAGATGTTAATGCTTCAACACTTAATGTTGTTGTGAATAATTCTTCAGAAGCTGAATCTGATTTATCAGGTGAAGAATCTGAAAACAATTATGTTGATTCTCAGTCAAAAATAGCAACTAATGTTCCGTTTGAACAAGTGCTTACTCTTTATGACAAATCTGTTAAATCAGAAATTGTTAATAATGAAAAATCTTTTGAACTAAACAATAATCTTGTTGATGCAAAGGAATTAGAGCAAACTGAGATTATTGAGTTTGTTGAAAATGTAGCCGAAGATTTAACAGCTGACAAGAGTAACGAAAACGTTGTTTCAAACGATATTGATTCTTTGATTGATGAAGAAATGCTGAAAGATTTGAAAATAGAAAATATTCAAGCAGAAACTGATACAGCTGGCGGTGAAACTCTTATGCAAAGACAAGCTCCAGAAGAAGTTGCAATGAAGAATATGATAAATAAAGATGTTGAAGTCTTTGATTTAAAACTTGAACATACAAATTCTTCGCAAACAGTAACTCCAACTCCAGCTAAGACAGTTGATGTTAATCCAAGTAGAATTCTAGAACAAATTACAAGACAAATGGAAGGCTTGCAAAGCGGTTCAAAAGTTAATATTGTACTAAACCCTGAATCATTGGGTAAAGTTAATATTCAGCTTTTATCAACAAAAGAAGGCTTAATGGCTCAACTTACAGTTACAACTCAAGAAGCTAAAGATATCTTGATGAAAGGTCTAGATGGACTTAAAGATTCACTTTTAGCACAAGGTGTGGGTGTTGATAATGTTTCTGTCAAAGTAGCAGATGCTCAAAAATCTGAATATAATCAAGATTGGACAGAACAAGAAGGTTCAAGAGGCGGAAATAAAGGACAAAAAAATCCAGACAGAGACGAAAAAGAAAAAGGCGCATTTGAAAAAATGATGGCTAAAACTTTAGAAAAAGAAAATGGTAATGTATAAAAAATAAGGACAGGAGAAGGTTATGACATCAGTAAGCAGTGAAATTACAAATATGCAAAATCAAACTGCATACAACAATATGTTAAACAATACGAATAAGACAACTGATGCTAATGATAGCAATATGTTCTTGACTTTGATGTTACAACAGCTACAAAATCAAGATCCGACTCAGCCAACAGATAATACTGAATGGTTAGCACAGTTAGCTCAATATTCATCATTAGAACAAATGACTCAAATGAACAAAGGTCTAGAAGACTGTATGAGCTATATTTCAGCATTCTATAATGACTCAGCTATAAATTCTGAAATTACTCAAACGCTTTCTATGATTGGTAAAGAAGTTACAATCAAAGACCCAGAAGATGAAACAGGTAAAAAGACAATTTCTGGTAAAGTTACAGAAGCTAGTTTTGAAGACGGAACAGGAAAAGTTAAAGTTAATGGGGAATATTATTCAATAGGTAATATTGTTTCAGTAAAAGAAGGCGAAACTGCTGCGCCAGCAACGATTACAGCAAGTATATAATTTGAATAAAACCAGACAAAATATTAATAGAGGGCAGGAGGAAAAATGTCACAAGCATTACACACAGCAAGTACCGGTATAAATGCCGGTCAGGCACAAATTAACGTTATCGCTAATAACGTTGCAAACATCAATACTGTAGCTTATAAATCAGCTAACATGACTTTTGAAACATTGTTTTCAAACAATTTATCATATGGTAGTGCTGCTACTAAAGAAGGTGGCGGTACAAACCCTATGCAAATCGGTTTGGGTGTTAAAATCGGTGGTATTTCAAGAAACTTTGAAATTGGTACTTTTGTAAACACTGGTCGTGATACAGACGTTATGATTTCAGGTAATGGTTACTTTGTAGTTCAAGATGGTGATGGCAAACAATACTACACTCGTGATGGTGTTTTTACAACAGACTCTAATGGTAACTTAGTTACTCAATCAGGTATGAAAGTTGTTGGTGCATCTTCACCTTATTCTGATACTGCTTCATCAAAAACAGTAAAAGTTCCTACAAACTTAAAAGCAACTGTTGAGCCAACAAGTGCTAATGATATTAAAACAAAACTTTTAGGCGATTTAAACAATTCATCTATTAGCAGTGGTGACTTAAACGTTATTGTATATAACGAAGCTGGTGTTCCAATTTCTCAAGCTATGACACTTACTGTTGACCCAAGCAAAACTGTAGGACAAAATATTGAAGCGTTCAATGCTCAAATGAAAGTTGCAAAATATGTTCCTGAATACGAACCAAAATTAGTTGCAGATCCTAACACAGGGGAAATGGTTCCAGAAAGAGATGCAGATGGTAATATTGTTTACGCAACAGATGCTGATGGTAACAAGATTCCTAAAAAAGATGCAGATGGTAATATTATTTATGCAACTGATCCTGATACTGGTGGTTTGGTTCCAGAAAGAGATGGTGACGGTAATATAGTTTATGACGACACAAAAACACCTTTAGTTAAAGCTGTTATAACAAATGATGGGTTAATATCTTTTATTCCAACGAATGAAGATTATAAATTGAAATTTGATCCAATTGACACTAATTTCTTAGCAGAAACTGGTATTTCAGATAAAAATTACCTATCAGATGTTTTAAACTACAGTGCTGTTGTTCAAGATTTGTTAGATTATAACGATCCAAATGGTATTGCAGTATCATCAGTTACAATTATTGACGAAAATGGTATTATTTCTGCGTCTTATTCTGATGGTTCAAACTTGACAACTCAAATTAATGAAGACGGTCAAGCTGAATGGAGATTTACAACTACTGATGGTGTTATTATTACAGGTACTGACGTAACAACAAAAGGTTCTATTGATAAAGATTCAAACTTTATTATTGAGTTAGCATCTTTTGTTAACGAAGAAGGTCTTGTTTCATTGAATAACAACCTTTGGGAATGGGGTCCAGATGCTGGTGAAATCTTCTATGGTATGGCTGGAGAAATGGCATTTGGTTCATTGGAATCAGGTGGTTATGAAGGTTCAAACGTAGACATTGCAATGGAACTTTCTAATATGATTACTGCGCAAAGAATGATTCAGATGAACTCAAGAGTATTCTCAACAGCAAGTTCTGTTATGGAAACTCTTGCATACTTAGGACAATAATAAATTAATTTAAAATTTTACATTTAAATAGGGCATGCCCGAAGTCATGGTAAAAGCATGCCCAAAATGTAAAAAATCATGTCAAGTTCTTAACAAAACGCATGAAGTTTACAAAACTTAATATTTTCAACATGGTTGAAATGCATGTGAATCATGGGTTTGAGCATGTTCGGCAAATTCAGAAAAACTGTTACATTTAAGGACTTGTACACGCCATGAAATCTATTATATAATACAAGAGAGGTCGAGGGGAAATGTCACAAACAAGTGGACATGCTGACAATCACAAAGTAGATGGAGATTTTATTCCGTCAAGTCAATGGGGAAGTTGTGTTTTCGGCGGTGAAGAGCTTATAAGTGCAAACTTACTCGATGTAAAAACAAAAATTGCACCTTGTAAACCAAGAATAATTGGAGTCACGAAGTATTACGGGATTGACGCTATTGTAAATGGATATAAAGCAGGATTGAGAGATTTTGCTGAATCTAGAGTAATTGATGCAATCGCTAAGATTGAAAAATTACCAGAAGAAATTAGGCAAAACTCAACTTTTCACTTTATTGGACATTTACAGACGAATAAGGCAGAAAAAGCGGTGAAACACTTTGATTTTATCCAGTCGGTCGATTCGTTAAAATTAGCAAAAGTCATTTCTGATGCGGCCTGTCAATTAAATAAGAGAGAGAGAATTTTATTACAGGTTAATTTAGCGGAAGAAGAGCAAAAATTCGGATACTCAAAAGATACTCTCAAGGCTGAGTTTAAAGAGATTTTGAACTTAACTGGAGTTGAAGTTAAAGGGTTGATGTGTATGGCACCGTTTGATGCAAGTGAGGAAGAATTAAGGGCTTTGTTTAGAGGCTTAAGAGAGCTTAAAATAGAGCTTGAAGGTGAGTTTAAAGTGGAGCTCCCAGAATTATCAATGGGGATGAGCAATGATTTTGAAATTGCAGTTCAAGAGGGAGCAACAATGATTAGAATTGGTAGAAAGTTATTTAAGTAAATATTGGAGGAATAATGGCATTATCAGAAGGACTTAAAGGATTTATGAACCTTTTCAAAGGTTTTACAGATGACGAAGACAGCGCATTTGAATTTGACAACAACGTTGACAACTACGAAGCAGATGTAGATGGTCAATTAGCACTTGATACTATGTATGGTACAAAAGTTAAACCAGAAAAATCTTTTACAAGAGAGTCTAATGTGGTAAGCCACCCAAATAATTATAAATCTGGCGAAGTTACTGTTATTGAACCACGTGCGTTCAGTGAATCAGCTCAAATTGTTAAAAAATTAATTGACAAGAAGACAGTTATTCTTCACTTAGATTTATTAGATAAAGAACAATGCCAAAGAACAATCGATTTTGTTTGTGGTGCAGCATATGCTCTTAATGGAACCGCTCAAAAAATTAGCGATATGGTATTTATCGTTACACCAAGCAACGTTTCATTATCTGTAGAAAATGGCGCTACTCAAAGCAAATTTGCAGAAGCTCTTTGGAACAAACCTCTATAAGGTGCTACGCACGTAGATAGGTGGTCGCTTCAAGATTATACCTTATTAAATTTCTTAAATACAAGAACGCTATTAGGTATTTAGACAAAATCTTGGGAGAAGAAAAATTTAATAATATATTGATTTGTGATAGTTGGATTTTCAGGATGCATTTTGCATCCTTTTTATTTTGCGATATTAAAAAAAAGAAGTGAATTTCAATCACTCCTTTTTTGTATTTAAATCAAAAAATTATGAAATTATTTGTACTGTAATATTTCTTGAGCGAGGCTTATTATCAAAATCTAATAAAACAACTTGTTGCCAAGTGCCTAAGTTCAACAAACCGCCAACAAGCGCAATATTCACAGAACTTCCAACTAGCGCTGCACGAACGTGTGCATAGCCGTTACCGTCGTGCCAAATTTCATCGTGATGATACTCCATACCAGTTGGCGCAATTCTTTCTAAAGCTTCTCTTAAATCTTGTACAAGACCATCTTCGTATTCAATAGTTGTAACAGCAGAAGTGCTACCTTGGATTGAAACACATACAAGGGCGTCCTTTAAAGCGTGTTGATAAACACAGTTTTGAACGTGTTTTGTAATATCAATTATATCGTTGTTCCCTTCAGTATTAATCGTAAATTTTTCATTAATTACAGCCATCTTTTCCTCCAATTATCCCCTTTTTGATTCCTTCATCTTTTTATAAACTATTATGCAGAAAATAATAATAATAATTGATACTAAACAAATTATTAATTCGAGATGACGTTTTACAGCTTCTCCAAAGAACATTAAAACTAAGCTAACCAAGAAAAATCTTGCGCCACGTCCAAGCAAACTTACTGAAAAGAATTTCCAAAAATTCATTTTCAAAATACCGCTACCTATTGTAAAAATTTTGTATGGAACAGGTGTAAAAGCTGAGAAAAACACTGCAAAAGAGCCATATTCTTTATACATTTTTTCTACTTTGTCTAATTTATCTACGTGTTTTTTGAATAAAAATTTGAAAGCTGGACGTCCACCCCAATATCCGATAGCATAACCAATTGCACCACCTACTGCAGAAGCTAAAGTACAAATAAAAGCATAATATAGTGCTTTTTCTGGTTTAGCTAAATCCATTGCAATCAATAAAAAGTCTGGGGGTGGAAGCAAGAAAAAGCTTTCTATACAAGAGTTTAGTGCTAAGCCCACAACTCCCATCGACTGAAACCAACTGCTCATATTTGAAAAAAATTCGTGCATTATTCTATTACCTTATACAAACTCCCAGCCTCTTGCACGCTGACATTTCCTGTTGGAATTATTAAAACTTCAACTTTTTCTGTTCGATTTGAATATTCAATTTCAATAATATCTCCAACTTTTAATTGTTTTGCAGGTTTTGCTGGATTACCATTAACGAGCACTCTACCCATTTCAGAAACTGTATTTGCAACTGTTCTGCGTTTTATTAATCTTGATACTTTTAAAAATTTGTCGAGTCTCATTAAAACTAGCCCTTACCCTTGCCCTCACCTTATAAAGGGAGGGGATTTTTATAAACATTTTACAACTTCTTTTACTAAAACTTTAAATCTATCTTTTGCAACGTTTGCTGCGTGAATTACATCTTCGTGAGAAAGTGCAACTGTACTTACGCCTGCAGCAGAATTGCAAATACAACTAATGCCTATTACATCCATGCCTGCCCATTTAGCAACAGTAGCCTCTGGAACAGTTGACATACCAACAGCATCAGCACCGATTATTCTTGCCATTCTTACTTCTGCAGGTGTTTCATAAGACGGTCCTGTCAAAGCCATATAAACACCCTCTTGAACATCTATGCCAAGTCTTGCTGCTGTCTTTTTAGTCATTTCAACAAGAGCAGGTGAATATACTTCACTCATATCAGGGAATCTTAGCCCCATTGAATCGTCATTCGGACCTATTAATGGATTAACACCCATATGGTTAATATGATCAGTAATAATCATTAAATCAGAAGGGTTGAAAGCTGGGTTTACTCCACCAGCGGCATTTGTTAGGATAACTGTTTTAACACCGAGCTTTTTCATAACTTTTATAGGGAAAACAACTTTTTGGATTGAATGTCCTTCGTAGAAATGAAAACGTCCTTGCATCATAACAACTTTTTTGCCGTTAATTTCTGCAAAAACAAATCTGCTTTTGTGTCCTGAAACGTGTGAAGTTTCAAAGTTCGGAATCTCAGAATATGGAATAGCTAAATCGCAATACTCGTCTGCCAGTTCACCCAAACCTGAACCAAGGACAATACCGACTTCTGGCACAAAATCACCTAATTTTTCTTTTATTATTTTTTCGATAAAATCAGTTGTTTCTTTTAACATATCCCAAACTCCCTTATTTTATATTTGATAGACCTTTATTTGGTATTGTGAAGATCTAAAATTTTCTTTAGCTTTCTACGACTTCAATTCCTTCGTCAGATACAAATTGTATTCCAAATTTTGCACGGAAAATGTATCTTACTGTATTGCTTTGAATTTCTGCCATCATTTTGTTAAATAAATCATAAGCTTCTTTTTTGTATTCTATCAATGGATCTTTTTGGCCATAAGCTCTTAGACCGATACCTTCTTTGAGCATATCAATATTGTGTAAATGGTCAATCCATTGATTATCTACAACTCTTAGAAGTATATCTCTTTCAAGACTTCTCATAATGTTATTGTCAGAGAACAACTCTTGTTTTTCCACATCAGGATCATATTGTTCCATAATTGAATTATAGAATCCAATAATTTCTTCTTCATGTTCTTTATAAGCTTTTTTAGCAGCATCTTTTAAAGAATCATAAATTCTGCTAAATCTATAATTTTTAATATCATCAATTCCAATATAGTTAAGTTGTGGAATTGTAGAATGAAGTTCTTTGACAAGAGTTTCTAAATCAGCAAGGATATATTCCTCTGGATTCATTTCTGGTGCAATATAACTCTTAAGAAGTCTATCGATTTCTTTGTCAATCATAAACTTAATATCGTCAGACAAGTTTTTGCCATCAAGAACTTTTTTACGCTGTGCGTAGAATTTTTCTCTTTGGATATTCATAACATCGTCATATTGAAGAACACTTTTACGTATATCAAAGTGATAAGTTTCAACTTTTTTTTGAGCAGATTGAATTTGACGAGTGATAAGACCAGATTCAATCGCCATATTTTCATCAACATTCATCATTGTCATTAAAGCAGTAATTTTATCACCACCAAAAATTCTCATAAGATTGTCTTGAAGTGACAAGAAAAATCTTGTTGAGCCGGGGTCACCTTGACGAGCTGCACGACCTCTAAGCTGGTTATCAATACGTCTTGATTCGTGTCTTTCTGTACCGATTACGTGAAGTCCACCAAGTTCAACTACTTTAGCATGTTCTGCTTCGGTTATTTCACGAGCTCTTTCAAGAGCTTTGTTCTTTAATTCTTCATAATTAGGATTGTCGTGTGTAACTCTATTATTTTCAAGTTCTTCTTTCGCAAGATACTCAGCATTACCACCCAAAAGAATATCTGTACCACGGCCTGCCATGTTTGTAGCAATAGTAACTGCACCAACACGACCAGCTTGCGCAATAATGTAGGCTTCTCTTTCGTGTTGTTTTGCGTTCAAGACATTATGTTTAATTCCTCTTTGTTTAAGCAATGCTGAAATATACTCAGATTTTTCGATACTTATTGTACCAACAAGAACAGGGCGTCCTTTTTTATTTTGTTCAATAATATCTTCAACAACCGCATTATATTTACCTTTTTCAGTTTTATAAATAACGTCAGGGTTATTAATTCTGATATCAGGTCTGTTTGTAGGAATGGCAGTTACTTCAAGATTATAAATCTTTCCAAACTCAGCTTCTTCTGTCATTGCAGTACCTGTCATGCCTGATAATTTTGGATATAATCTAAACAAGTTTTGGAAAGTAATACTTGCCAAAGTTTGAGTCTCATCTTGAATTTCTACATTTTCTTTCGCTTCAATAGCTTGATGAAGTCCATCAGACCAACGTCTACCTGGCATTAAGCGGCCTGTAAATTCGTCAACAATAACGATTTCGCCGTCTTTAACAACGTAATCTGTATCTTTAATAAATAATTCTTTTGCTTTCAAAGCATTTAATAAATCATGAGCATACTGATTATTAATATCAAACAAATCTTTGCAACCAATGATTTCTTGAGCCCTGTCAATACCGTCTTCTGTAAGGATTACGTTTTTATTCTTTTCATCAACTTCATAATCTTTCAATTTTTCTAATTGAGGTGCTACTTTTGCCATTAAAGTATAAGTATCAGCAGATTTTTCAACTCGACCGCTTATAATTAATGGTGTACGGGCTTCGTCGATTAAAATTGAGTCGACTTCGTCAATAATTGCATAGTTAAATGGTCTTTGAACTAAGCTTTCTTTAGATGAAGCCATATTATCACGTAGATAGTCAAACCCAAATTCGTTGTTTGTACCATACGTAATATCACAAGCATAAGCAGCACGTTTGCGATTAAATTCTTCTGCGTCATGCTGGTTAGAAAGAATAACACCAACTGATAAGCCTAAGAATTTATAGATTTGCCCCATCCATTCGCTATCACGTTTTGCAAGGTAAACGTTAACTGTTACTACGTGAACACCTTTTCCAGTAAGAGCGTTCAAGTATGCTGCAAGTGTTGCAACAAGAGTTTTACCTTCACCTGTTCTCATTTCTGCAATGTGTCCATTATGCAAGAAATAAGCACCGATTAGCTGAACGTCAAAGTGTCGCATGTTTAAAATACGTTTACCAGCTTCACGAACAGTTGCAAATGCATCTGGTAAAATCTTATCCAAAGCTTCTTTTTCCAAAATTCTATCAGCTTTTGGATTATCAGAAGTCGGACGTTTTGCTAAAATTGCTTTAAATTCATCCGTTTTAGCTCGTAACTCTTCGTCGCTAAGCTTTTCGTACAGTGGTTCTAAAGAATTTATATGGTCAATAATACCTAAAATTTTTTTTACTTTTTTTTCGTTGGGATCACCCATTAACTTCAATAAAAAATCAATCATTACATATCCTCTCCAATTAAGAATATTCTATCATAAACACAACGAAAAAACAGAAGTTACAGCAAAAATTATCCAACTGTATATTTTTTAGGGTCAAATTTTAAATCAATGACACGCATGTTGAGAGTTTTGGCATAAGGCTCAAATTTTTTTATAAGCATAACTTTATGTAAATTCATTTCTTGTGCAACAACTGGATTTTGGCATCCGACAATCATTGTTCCACCAGGTAACATTCCGTAAGGACGAGATTTTCCTTTAAATTTTTCTGGTAAAATTCCTTCCCAAAATTTGAATAAATTCATTTTGGTAATTCCTTTTTTAAACATAGGATTATCCATCATTGATGAAATGACGTCTTCTACCCCTTCAAAATCTGTATAAAGAATTTTGCTCATTTAATCCCTTTGTGTTATGTTGTAAGAATGGAATTTAATTTAGATGATATCATAAAACCTGCGAAAAAGATACTTTTATTAAGCCATGTAAACCCTGATGGTGATACTTTGGGGTCGATGTGCGCAATGTATTCAATGATACAAAAACGCTTTAAGAAAAAAGCTGATATGAGTATTGTTTCAAACCTACCGTTTAACTATAAATTCTTACCAAATGTTGATTTAGCTCAAAGATATTTTGATCAATCGCTTGTATATGATTTAGTTATAACTCTTGATGTTGCTGCGATTGATAGAGTTAGGGATGCAAAAATCTTTTTTGATAAAGCTAAATGTAGGGTAAATATTGATCATCATAAAACAAATCCTGCTTATGGCGATTATAATTTAATTGAACCTGAAGCGAGCTCTTGTGGAGAAGTTTTATTTAATTATTTTAAAAAGCATGATTGGGAAATTACAGAAGACGCAGCAGTTGCACTATATGTTGCAATAATGACTGATACAGGTAATTTTAGATTTGAAAACACTTCACCGAATGCTCTAAGAGCTGCTGCTGATTTGGTTGAAAATGGAGTTAATCCAAACAAGCTTTATAAATTGTGTTATGAAAGTAAAACAAAAAATCTTGTTATGTTCCAAAACTATTGTGTAAACAAAGCTGAATTTTTAAACGATAATAAAATAGTCTATACAACTGTTTATAAAAAAGATTTAGAAAAATTTTCTGCAGGTGATGATTATACAGATGGGATTGCAGAAACATTAAGAGCAATTGATTCAACAGAAGTAGCTTTTGTTGTAAAAGAAGTTGAGTCAAAAATGACAAAGGTTTCAATGAGAAGTAAAACTTTAGATGTAGCAAAAATTTGTGAACAATTTGGTGGTGGTGGACATACTTATGCTGCTGGTTGTACAATCAAGGCTTCTGTGAAAGATTCTATTGAGAAATTATTGAAAGAGATTAAGTTGTGAATATAAAAACAAATATAAGAAACAAAATTAAGACAGTAAAAAATATTATACAATCTGTTGTCGAAAATGATTTTTTTGGTATGGCATCAGAAATGGGCTTTATGCTTTGTATTGGTATTTGTCCATTTATGTTATTTCTAACAGCTCTTTTTGGGTGGATAGGTAAACATTCTTTTATGAATGCAATTTTGATTTTTATGCAAAATATTATTCCATCAGATGCTATGAATTTAATTCATACAGTTTTGAACGAAATCTTTTTCTACTCAAAGAGCGGAATTGTTGCAGTAATCGGTTTTTGTATAACATTATTTCTTTCAACAAATACGATGGCTATTGTTGCAAAAGGATTAAATAGAGCTTATAAAGTTAAAGAAACAAGAAATTTCTTATATTCAAGACTTTTAGCTTTGATAATGGTTTTGGTGCATACTTTAGTTCTATTTTTAAGTATTACATTAATTGTCTTCGGTAAAGTTATTATAAAATTCTTAGTTTCTTATATTGGCATGGGTGAACACTTGGCAAATATTATGCTTTTTGTACGTTGGCCGATTGCGTTTTTAACCCTATTTTTGCTAGCTTTCTTGAGTTATTATATTTTACCAGACTTGTCAGGACATGAAAGACTGAGACGTCATAGTGCATTGCCAGGGTCAATCTTCTTTTGTATATCTTGGTTGCTAGGCTCTTGGGGTTTTTCATTGTATATCAACAATTTGCATACATATAATTTTGTATATGGTACAATCGCAGGGTTTGCAATTTTGATGATGTGGCTGTATTATACTTCAATTCTTATCCTAATTGGTGGCGAAATCAATTCTCAGCTTTATGAAAAATTAGAAAGAAAAGAAGAGTTGATTGCAAAACGAGCAGAAAGCCGTTCTAACTAAAAACTATGCCTTAAACATCAAACGATTAAAGTTGCCTGACTTTTTGACAAAACCATTTTTAATATAAAAACTCATTGATTCATTTGTAGCATTAAGTTCCAGAGTCTTTCCTGAGAATAGAGTCTTTAAATAGTCTAACATAGTTGTTCCTATATGTTGAAATTTTGCATTTTTAGCGTTATACGCTTGATCAATGTTGGTTTCCAGAAAATCTATATTTATTACGTTATCTTTCATACTTGTTGTTTCAGCAAGCGCAAGTATACTTTCTGGAACAAGCTTATTAAAATTAGACCTTTGTTCTGTGATTGCAAAAAATCTAGGGGTTGGCATTGACTCATCATTCAATTCACAGAGAATTTGTCCCATATTATATGCGATATCGTAGGAATAGCTATTTATACCACCCCAATCATATATAATTTGTTGAATACTAGAATTATCAAGCTCGCTTTTGGGATCAAGTTCAACTAAAGCTGCTTTTTGCGTTTTTTCGTTATTAACTTTTTCCAATCTAATGCTGTGTAAATAATTCGCTTTAAAAGAAACGTTTTGTACTTGCATAATACACTCACTTCCCCAAAAAAAATATAAAAACCGTACCACTACCTATCGAAATATACAAAAACTGATTTTGAGAATATAATCTACTTTTCAGAGATACAACACCCGCAAGGATTGTCTTAGTGCTGCTATGTTTCCATCCTGACACGGTTCGACAGCTTACGCCATCATATTCTAAACTATCAACGACTACATGCCCATAGGCAATTTTTCTATACTCCTCACAGTAGGCTCTGCCCCTCGCTAAGCGTTCGAGTCGAGAGATCCGCTATGTCCCCGGGGAGTACGGCAAAGGTTATTGTATCACAAATAAAAGATGTTTACAAGCTAGACTTTCTATTTTGAGATTTCCAAGTTAAATCACCAAAAACATCTGATTCAGAATCAAAACCATTATCCATATAGAATAGTATTTTCTCAAACAAATAATTTACTCTCAAAGTTTTGTCATAGAAAACTTTTTTTAGTGAATGTAATGTTCTTCTACCGATTCTTTTGTATTCACGATTTTTATTTTCTACTTGATATTCTGGCTTGGTCTGTAAATGTTCAATGCAAAAAACATCATAGTTTTCTTTGCTTAGTTGGCATAATCCTAAAATATTGTCGTGTTCAAGATTTTCATAATTTGAATCTTGATGAGTTAATGCATAAGTTTTTAGATTTGGTTTAGATTTCGCATTTTGATAAATTCGATTTGCATAAGATTTTCTATCCCAAACTTGCGCAACTTTTTTAAGCGCTTTTATGTCTTTTTTATTTTGCGGATTTATTTCTACAAAATGAACCATATCCGGTACATATTTTTTTGTTGCCGGGTTGAGTTTTCTAATATATGTGCTGTTTAAATAATTGGCTTTAAAATTAATTTCCATAACAATATCCCAAGAATATATGTTTTATGATAGTTACTGCGTTGATTGGACTGTTTATTAATAATCCTAAAAAGACGGCGTAAAGTCAAGATTAAAGGTTAAAAATATTGGTTGTTGTATTTTAACACTTGGTTTGAGGAATAAGAACAGTGGATTTGATAATTTGTAGGTTTTGGTAATTGAAGATTACCGAAATAGGGGTAAATAAATCAAGAAGATGCGGTAAATTAAAATTTACCACATCCTACGTGCTTGCGCCTTGGAGGAGGGGATAAATAGTCTATTAAGTTTTGTAACAATGCGGGCCGGATTATTAAAGTTTTACAAAAAAATGTCGTTAATTATTTTGTGCATCGCAAATTGATTAAGGATTTTTTATGGAAACAGGATTTAGAGTTAATGGATTCTTTATTGCAAAATCTTATGATACAAATAATGACAATAAGCTTTCAACTAGTGAAATTAGCCTGTTCTGTTGTCATAACAATTTAAAATATGATGCAAAAACTGGAAGCATTACTTCTGCTATAAATGAATATATTGAAGAACTTATTAATGATTATAAACTAGATCCTGAAAAATATTCAATGGAAAGACTTAGACAATTATATCCTGATGATAGATATGAAATCTTAAATTATAGTAATGAAATCTCTGTAGTTGATAAAAAAGCTAATCGTGAAGTTCTATTTGTCTCGATACATTCTAATAAAAATACTGAGTTTATTATAAGGGATGAAAATGATGAAACAATATTTAATGGTTGGTATGATGAAAATGGAAATTTGCAAAGCTATACTAAAGATGGAAAAGAATATAATCCCGTAGCAGATAATATATATAGTGCTGTTTCAGCTAAAAAAGGCAGAGTAATACCAACAACAGATGTAAACAAATTAGTTTTGAATATAAAAAGAATCACACCGGAAAACATTAAAGATATCTGGGATTATTATGAGCAAGAATATGGAGAAAGTCTTTATGATGCCATTAATAATGAATGGGGACTTGATAAAAATATAAAGAATAAATTGATTGAGCATTTAAACAAGTGTATAGAAGAGGGAATGGGTGAAAGCAATGGTCCTATTAATTGTAAAATTGATGAAAACTTTAAGCAAGGAGAGATTGGTGATTGTTGGTTTTTAGCAAGTATTGCTGCTATTCAACGTTCACTTAAAGGACAAGAAATTTTAAATAATATGATAACGGATAATAAAGATGGCTCTTATACAGTTAAATTCAGGGGCTCTGATGAAGAATATACGGTATATGCATATGAATTATTAGAAAAAAATTATGCTCGTGGCGATCTTGATGTAAGAATATTAGAAATCGCAGCTGAAAAACATTTTGGAGAAATACATGGAGATTATTGTGAGAGAGGTCTGAAACTTTTATTAGGAAGTGAAATTTCCATTTTTAGAGGCTTTGATGAATATTTTTCAGAAACTATTATAGCCGAAATAAAAACTATTTTAAAAAATCCTAATATGGTTATGACACTTAATACTAATTATATAGCTAGTGAAAATATAGAAAATTCTGAAGGTGAAGATTTTATTGATGATATTTATGAGACTCATGCTTATGCAGTAGTTGATATTGACAATGAGTATATTTATTTGCAGAACCCTCATGATACAAGTAAAGATATCAAAGTACCCCTTAATAAACTTGGAGAGTTTTGGGCTAATCTTCAATATACTGAGATAAAATAAAATGCAAATTGAAATAACAGTGGAGTAGGATGCATTGTAATGCACCAGAACCTTTTAAAATATAATTTGTCGAGAAATTTCAGAGCACAAAACACTAATTTCCACAAATAAAAAGACCGATTTTAAATCGGTCTTTGTTTATAATGGTGGAGGATAGGAGATTCGTGTCTTGCTCGTTCGCGTATAACGGCAGTTCCGTGTTTTTGTAAAGACACACATGGTTTGATTACTTGTCACAGATGGTTTGATAATTTTGGGCAAAATAAATTCAAAAACGCAACTTTAATGTGCTAATTAATATAAAAACTTTTCTCAAAATCGAAGTCATTAATTTATAAAATAAACAATTAACAAATTTATTTTTCTTCGTTTTTTATTAAATATCACTTGAATGTATATTATAAAATCTTTAAGGTATAATAGTCCTATGAATGTGTATCCAATCAATAATATAAATTTTAAAGCCAATTATTACAAAGCCTATAAATATGGGCAAAGTACTGATGTAGAAGTTATAACTGATAATGCAGAGAATTTAGGCTCAAAACCTGTTCATGTAGATTGGTTCGACCAGAAAACCGAAATGGTATATGATGGGAAATATTATACAACTAAAACATCGGTTTTAAGTGATGAATATAGAATCTTGTATGAAGATACAGGGAAGTATGAATTACAAGGACAAGAGAGATTTTTAGATAAAGACAAAATCAATAGTATAATTAGGAGTTTAAATAAAACCTCAAAACAAGCATTAATGAAAGGAACTGCAAAGGGCTTATTAGTACATTCAAATAATGTAGATGAAAAACTGCTTAATTCAGACACTCCTCTAATCATAATATGTGATAATGATGAGCAATGCTATAAATACTTTGAGAAAGCCGAAGGACTAATATTAAAATCAGGTTCGTCAGGATTACTATCCCACTTTTCTGCAATTTGTAGAGACTACTTCTCATTTGGGCATTTAGTTTCTGATGAGCAGAGCTTAGCTAAATTAAACAAATTTGAAGGTAAATTTATTTCAATTTCTAATGAGAACGAAAATTTAGATTATCAAGAAATAGCACCTATTACTAAAACTTCTCAATTGGTAGAAAAAATCACAGTTCCTGCAATGAGAAGAATTGATAGAATATTATCTTTAGATGAATGTGAAAAAGATACAGTTGGGAATAAAGCATATAACCTTAAACGAATGATGAATTTGGTTAAAGAAGGTAAACTGCAAGATGTTATTATTCCGAGTGCTTTTGTTTTACCTCATGCTTATTTAGAA
>JAZNBJ010000096.1:0-10374 GCA_045586965.1 Candidatus Gastranaerophilaceae bacterium
ACAAAGATTTCACCTATCGCAAAAAACAATTTTTTTGTTAAAAACATTCAAAGAAACAAAAAACATCTTTTACCAGCGTCTTTTTTGACATTATCATTGCTCACAGCAATGTCAATTGGTAGTTGTTCAAAACTTTCTCAATCTTTAAACGAAGATGTTTTTGAACAAGCTGATACTACAAAAACAACAAAAGATGATGACAAAAAAGCTGGATTTGATATTATTGTGGACGATTCTTTGAATGTTATTGAACATTTTTTTACAATCTAATTTTTATCTTGTAAAACTTTGTAACAAATTATAGAAATAAATTTTTTTATTAATTAGAATGTATATTGTACTGGAGTCGAAAGAGGGGAAATTTTTTAATGAACGCAAATCAAAATAAAGTACTTTTACCTAATGATGTAAGAAAATTATTAAACGTTGATAATAAAGAGATTGTTGAATTATGTAAAAAAACTTCTGTTAATCCAAGAAAAGACAGTAAGGGACAAATATATTTTTCAGTAGAAGAAGTTAAAAAATTAAGAAATGCAAAATCTTCAGTAGTATCAGAAATGAATGAGAAAAAATCAGCTTTATCATTGATTTCTAAACCAAATTCTCAAATGGTTGTGAATAATCTTCTTGATACATTAACAAAAATGGAAAATAATATTACTTCATCTATGACAAAAATTATTGATGAAAAATTGGAAGGTATGGATGATGTTGTTCTTGAACTTGTTAGATGTAAAACAGAAAACGAAAATTTAAAAAATAAAGTTAATGAATTAAACAAAGAAAACTTTAAATTAAAAAATATCCTTAATAGTTTTAAACCTCTTGTTGGTGGTTTATATCTAAAAAAAGAAGAAGAAAATAATATATTACTCTAGTGACAAAGCGATTAAGTCACTAAGTGATTGTGCGAATTAAAAAAGGGGAGTATTGTATTATGGCAGAGGCAGTTGTATCTCCATCAGAGGAAAGAATTAAAGCCTTAAAAATGGCTATTGATAAGATAGAAAAAGATTTTGGTAAAGGCGCTATTATGAAGCTTGGTGATAAACCTGCTGTAAGCGTTGAAACAATCCCTACAGGTGCATTGGCTCTTGATGTTGCGCTTGGTGTTGGTGGTATTCCAAGAGGAAGAATTATTGAAGTTTATGGCCCTGAATCATCTGGTAAAACAACTCTAGCTCAACATATAGTTGCAGAATGTCAAAAAAAAGGTGGTATTGCTGCATTCGTTGATGCTGAACACGCACTTGATCCAGAATATGCAAGAAACCTTGGTGTAAATATTGATGAATTATTAATTTCTCAACCAGACACAGGTGAACAAGCGTTAGATATTACAGAAGAATTAGTTCGTTCTGGTGCTGTTGATATTATTGTTGTAGACTCTGTTGCAGCACTTGTTCCTAAAGCTGAAATACAAGGCTCTATGGAAGATCAACAAATGGGTCTTCAAGCACGATTAATGTCAAAAGCTCTAAGAAAATTAACAGGTATTATTGGTAAAACAAATACAACTGTTATTTTCATTAACCAATTAAGACAAAAAATCGGTGTTATGTATGGAAATCCAGAAACAACAACTGGTGGTAACGCTCTTAAATATTATGCTTCAGTACGTATGGAAATTAAACGTGTTGAAGGACTTAAAGGTGACGGTGAAGATGTTGGTAACCATGTTCGTGTAAGAATTTTGAAAAACAAAGTTGCTCCACCTTTCAGAACTGCAGAATTTGATATTATGTTTGGCAAAGGTATTTGCAAAATCGGTAACATCTTAGACGTAGCTGTTGATTTGGATATTGTTAAAAAAGCAGGTTCTTGGTTTAGTTTCAATGATGAAAAACTTGGTCAAGGACGTGATAAATCAAAAGAATTTTTGGCAAACAATCCAGAAATTCTTAACACAGTAGAAACTTTGGTAAGGGAAAAATTAGCGCAAAACGCTTAATTTTAAGTAATAAAAATATTTTTGGGAAAATTTGGGATAAAAATCCACTAAAAATACTACTTGACTTTACATAGTTAAATATGGTATAAAGTTAGTGGGGTAAATGTATATTTTTGAGTCTTGCACATTCTGCAAGACTTTCCTTTTTTTATAGATAATGTTTAACTATGTGGATGCGCTGAGTCATATACATCTTGCATGTGTTTCATAGAAATATGTGTGTAAATTTGTGTGTTAGAAATACCAGCATGACCCAAAAGTTCTTGCACAACTCTTAAATCAGCGCCATTTTCTATAAGATGTGTTGCAAAACTATGTCTAAAAACGTGTGGAGTAACTTTTTTTGGAAGTTCTATTTTTTCAACAATTTCGTTAATTACATTTCTTATTGTTTTGTTCTGAAGTCTATAACCAGTGTTATTGATAAATAAAGGTGAATTTTCATTGATTTCACCAATATCATAACCAGGTGCAAGAAGATTTCTTGCGGTTTTAATATATTGAACAAGATATTGTTTTGCTCTGTCTGAAATAAGTACAATTCTTTCTTTTGCACCTTTACCAAAAACTCTTATTTCATTTTCATCTAAATTTAAATCACCAAAATTAAGATTACTTAATTCTGAAATACGCATTCCTGTAGCCCAAAGAAGTTCTAATATAACTTTGTTTCTAAAACCTGCAGGGGTTTCTATATTGACATTATTTAATATTTTTTCAACTTCATCAGATGTTAAAAATTTTGGTAATGATTTTGGTTTTTTGGGTGCAGAAAGTGAAATAGCAGGATTATTATCAATAAACCTTTCTCTAAAAAGATATTTATAAAAAGTTCTGATAGAAGCTGTTTTGCGTGCAATTGTTGTTTTTTTATAATCAAATTTTTGGATAAAATGTAAATATTCTCTTAGTTTGTTAAAATCAACATCAATACAACTAAAATCATTCAACCAAAGAATATAACTGACAATATCAGAACAATAAGCGTTAAGTGTATGTTCAGAAAAGTTTTTTTCAACACTTAAATAACTTTTAAAACCTTCTATAAACTCTTTTTCTCTTGTATTCAAAATAAAACTTTCTTAACCACTTATTCACTTAATCACTTATTTATTATACAATATTTTTAAACAAGTTAGAAGTAAAAGTATGAATATATTAAAGACATTTGAAACTTTTTTAAAAGAACCATTAAGTATTTTAAGGGATAATTTTATACAAATTGTTAGTATTCAAACAGGTAATATTTTTGCCGAAAAACCTTCTGTAGATATTTCGGTTTCAAAAAATAAAACACAAATAACAGTTATTAATAACGAAAAACTTTATAAATTTTTATCAATTGTAAATAGAAAAAATCTTGATGAAAATAAAAAAATAAAAGAACAAGAGGTAGAAATAGAAAAATGAAACATTTAAATGCAAATTTTGTAATAAGCGCAGAAAAACTATCTCAATGTCCAGATTTTACTCTACCAGAGTTTCCGTTGCTAGGGCGCTCGAATGTTGGAAAATCATCTTTTATTAATGCCTTGGCAAATAATAAGAAAATAGCTAAAACATCAAATACACCAGGAAAAACTCGTTTAATAAACTTTTTTAATTTTTCTGATGAATTTATGATAGCAGATTTACCAGGCTATGGTTATGCAAAAGTGTCTAAAGAGGCGCAAGCAAGGTGGCAAAAATATTTGGAAGAATATTTGCTTGAAAGAAAACAAATAAAATCATTAATTCAATTTATTGACGCACGTCATGAAATCCAAAAGAATGATAAACAAATGCGTGAATGGGTGGAAGCATACAATTTGCCAATTTTTACAATAGTTACAAAAATTGATTATATACCTCGTAGTAAAGTTCAAAAAGTTGTATCTGATGTAAGAAAAGTTTTTGGCGGTGATGTATTACCGTTTAGTGCTGTGGATAAATATTATTGTGAAAAAACAATTGAATATTTAAAAAATTTATCTAATTAATAAAAAAAGAGGGATAAAGTGTTTATATCTGAGGAAAAACTTGAAGTTACTCAAATATCATTAACAGGAACAAGAGCTCTAGCTTTAATTGGGCTGTTAATAATTGAACCTCTTTCTTTTGAAGAAATAAGAAAAAAATTTCTTGAGATGGGAATTTTTGAAGAAAAAAATTCTGATGATATTTTAAGAATTGATTTAAACACAATAAAAAGTATGGGTTGTGAACTTTCAAGACCGTGTATAAGTAATGGTTATAAATATGTTTTAAAAAAACACCCATTCTCTTTGAATATAGATAGAGATGACGTAAAACTTTTAAAGAGAGCTTATACAAAAATAAAAAATAATATAACATTGGAGGTTTTGATAGAATATGATGAGCTGCTAAAAAAAATAGCAGAATTTGTATATGATGAAGAAGTAAAAGAATATTTGTTAGGTATATCAGTTTTAAAATATTACGATATAGATGAAATAAAAGAACTCATAAAAGATTGTAAAACACAAAAAATAATAGAGCTTGTATATAAAAATCCAGAAACAAAAAAAGATAACCAAAAAATTCTTAAATTAGAAAAACTAGTTTTTCAAAATGATAAAATATATCTTTATGGTTTTGATACAGAAAGACAATTTTCAACCGTTTTGTTATATAAAAGAATAAAAAAAATTATATCTAAAAAACAAGATGAAAAATTTATACAACCTAGAAATATTGAAATTATCTATAAACTTCGAAATTTTGACAAAAACCTGCTTTTAGATAATGAAAAAATTATCGAAGAAAAAAATGATAATATTATGATTCAAGGTACTTTTTATAATGATTTTTTAGCAATTCAACGAGTTTTGTCATTGGGATCAAAATGCACAATAATCTCTCCTTTGGAAATAAAAGATGCTGTAATAAGCAAATTAAAAGCAATGAAGGAGGTCTACAATGGCTAAAGAATTAGTTAAGAAAAACCAGTCTTCAATGCAAGTTTTAAAAACACTTAACACTCTTTTAGAAGACAATTATACAATGCAAGAATTAATTAAAAGGCTGAATGAAAACGAGAAAGAACCTGTTTTTAATAATAGTGTTGTAAGTAAATATATTAATACTTGTAGATTTTGTGGTATTGAAATTATAAAAGTTCATAATAAATACTATGTTACAAGCATGCCTTTTGGGATGAATCTTTCTAATAAAGATTTAGATTTATTTATTATGATGCAAGAATCTGCAATGCAAAGTTTTTCTCCACGAGCATTAAAAGCGTTTGACACATTGATTTCTAGAATAAGTAAATATTCTAATAAAAAAATTGTTAGAGTTGAGAAAAAAACAGCAAGTGCAACTTTTGAAATGTTTGAAAAAGCTGTTTTAGAAAAAAGAAAAATAGCATTAATGTTTAAAGCTAAATCAGTACTTGAATGTGTACCTTTGGAAATAACAGAAGTAAATGGCAAAAAATACTTTAAAGTACTAATAGATGGAAAAGAAAAGTTAATTTTAATAGATAGAGTTATTGGTCTAGAAGTTTTAGATGTAAAAATAAATCCTAATTTTGGCGATAGAACAGTTATTTATAAATTAACAGGCGGCTTGGCAAAAAGATATTCATTACGTGAAAATGAAGTGATAATTGTTAATAATTTGCCAGAATATATAACCATATCAAATACTGGTGAGCCAGAAGAAGTTTTATTACCAAGGCTAATGCGCTATGATAAAGATTGTGAGATAATTTCACCAGATGATTATAGAAACAATATGATTGAACTAATAAATAAAACTTTAGCTAACTATGGAGAAGATATTTGATTTTAGTAATTGATATAGGTAATACAAATATAACTTGCGGAATTTATCAAGAAGAAAATCTTGTAAAAACTTTTCGCCTAACTTCTGATAGAGCAAAAACAAAAGATGCTTTTATAGACGAATTAGAAAGCAATACAGTAGATTATAAAATAACAGAATGTATTATTGGCTCTGTTGTAGATGAACTTAACAATTCTCTAAAACAAGCATGTGATGAACTTTTCGGTATAGAAAGTTATCTTTTTGACACAACATCTAAAACAGGCATTGTTTTAGATGTTGAAAAACCTGAAACTGTAGGAGCAGACAGAATTGCAAACACTTTTGCTGTTTACAAAAAATATAAAACACCAATAATTGTTATTGATATGGGAAGTGCAACAACTTTTGATATTTTATCAAAAGAAGGTAAATTCTTTGGCGGAATTATTATGCCTGGTGTAGAAATGCAATTAAATTCATTGTGCGAAAAAACATCAAAACTACCAAAAATTGCAGTTGAAGAAATAGATAAAGTTATTGGGGTGGATACAAAAACCTGTATTTTATCAGGCGTAATACGAGGTCACGCTTGTGCAATAGAAGGTTTGATTGAAGAGTGTGAAAAAGAAATAGGCGAAAAAGTAACAGTTGTTGCAACAGGTGGTTTGAGCTCTTTATTGTCAAAATATATGCTGCGCAAAATTGATTTTTATGAGCCAAATTTAACATTAGATGGTTTTAGGCTGTTATATGAATTAAACAAAAAGTAAAAAACCCCAAACCCTCATGTTTACATGGTTTTGTCATGTAAAAAAATCTTAACATTAATAAAAAATTGGTCTAAAAAACTTTACAATTTTTTCTATTTAAAATACTATGTTAATATGTTGTTATTAGTATAGTTAGATAAAAAAAAGAGGATAAGTCGTGGATAATTTAGGACCAGATATTTATGGAAGACCAGAATCAACACCATCTACACAAGATATGGTATATGGCATGTTGTCTTCTGAAAGCTTAGCTCAAACTGCTGCAACACCAGCTCCTGGTATTAGCCCAGCAAAAATTAAAGTTATTGGTGTAGGTGGCGGTGGCGGAAACGCAGTTAACCGAATGATTAAATCAGGTTTAACCGGTGTAGAATTCTGGTTAATGAACACAGATTTACAAATATTAAACAGCTCACTTTGCAAAAATAAAATTCAACTTGGTGCAGAATTAACAAACGGCCTTGGTGCTGGTGGTGAACCTCAAGTTGGTGAAAAAGCTGCAGAAGAAGCTGCTCAAGAAATTACTCGTGCTATTGAAGGCGCTGATATGGTATTCGTAACAGCTGGTATGGGTGGCGGAACAGGTACTGGTGCTGCTCCTATCGTTGCTAAGATTGCTAAAGATTTAGGTATTCTTACAATCGCTGTTGTTACAAAACCTTTCTCTTTTGAAGGTAAAAGACGTCAAAACCAAGCACAACAAGGTTTGGAAAAATTAAGAGAATCAGTAGACGCTCTTATTGTTATTCCTAACGATAAATTATTAGACGTTGTAGACAGACGTGTATCACTTCAAGAATCATTCATCGTTGTTGACGAAGTTCTTTTAAGAGGTGTACAAGGTATTTCTGATATCATCACAATCCCTGGTTTGATTAACGTTGACTTTGCTGACGTAAGAAGCGTTATGAAAGCATCTGGTTCAGCATTGATGGGTATTGGCCGTGGTACAGGTGAAGGTAGAGCTGTAGAAGCAGCTAAGATTGCTATCAACTCTCAACTTCTTGAAACTTCAATCAATGGTGCATCAGGTGTTATTGTTAACATCACTGGTGGACCTGATATGACATTACACGAAGTAACAGACGCTACAAACATCATTAATGATGCTGTATTAGATGATGCAAAAGTTATTATTGGTGCAGTTGTTGATGACAACATTCAAGGTGAAATCCAAATCACAGTTATTGCTACTGGTTTTGAATTACGTTCACAAATGCCTATTGAAGAAAAAGTTGAAAGCCGTTCAATGAGCGCAGCTGAATTCTTCAGCGGAGCATTTAATTCAACAGCAGCTCCAAAAGCACCTACAATGTCATCTTTCTCAGAAATCCAAATTCCTGATTTCTTAAGAAAATAATTGATAGGTAAAATAAAATTTAAAAGCGGTCTAAATAGGCCGCTTTTTTAATTTAAAATTAATAGTCCCAAATTCAAATAAGTTGCAAACAATATCCAAATAAAATACGGAATTAAAATTTGTCCTGCGCTTTTGGATGTTTTAGAAAACTCAATTATAGTAAATAAGACCAAAATATCTAAAAGGATAACTATTGCAAGTGCAAGTGCCATATTTTTTACACCAAAAAACGCAGGTGTCCAAGCAAAATTTACTAATAATTGTGTGAAAAATAAAACATAACCCCAAGTTTTGTTTTGAAGTGTCGCTTTTCTTGCATAAAGAAATAAACTTGCAACCATTGAGATATAAAGCAATGTCCAAACAGGCGGGAAAAGCCATGCTGGAGGGGCTAACGGTGGTTGTATAAGAGTTTGATACCAAGAGTAGTTCATAATAGTATAATAATTTATTAAAGATTTTTTTAATCCCTCAAATTATTAATGATAATTAGACTAATTTTTTGATTTAAAGAAAATTGTTCCCTCCCTTGTGGGGGAGGGTTAGGGTGGGAGTTAAATTCAGTGCTAAGTGGAAAGTTGTTGTAATAGTTGTTCCCTCCCTTGTGGGGAGGGTTAGGGAGGGGGCTAATTTGTTTATTAATTTTTGTAAAAAATATATTTATCTGATATTTAACGCGCAAAAAAATTTTTTACAGGTTTTAGTAATAAAGTAAAGGGAAATTTCGAGGTTAAAATGAATATACAACCAATAAATAGTTATACACAATCGAATATATTAAATCAGCCAACATTTAAGGATATTGAAGGCGCTGATTTTTCTTGGCAAACCAAAACTCCATATCAAAGAGATATGGAAGCTTTAGATGATATTTTTTATACAAAAATACAAAAATTAAGAAAAGATTTACTCGATTCAAAACAATTAGCTAAAGAATTAGATAAATTATGGACAGAAAAAGAAAGCGCAGAAAAACACATAAAAGAACATTATGGCATTGTTAAAAAAAGAAACTTTATTCAAAAATTATTTAAATTAAAATAGGAGTAAATTATGAAAATAATGCAGATTAGTAATAGTTATACAAAACCACAAGTACAACCATCTTTTGGCGATCGTGATGATTGGGGTGAAAATGGCCCTGATCCTTGGGTTGTTGAAAGACGTGAATTAGGTGATGAGTATCTTAGAAAGAAACAAGAATTAGATTTGGAATTTGATAGAGATGAAATTTCTTTGTCTAGATATAGTCGTAAAATAAAAGAATTGAAAAAATGGTTAAAAGATGGCGAACAAGCAATCGCAGAAAAGTGGCACAAAGCTTGTATTAATTATGTTCCACCAAAGAAAAACTTTTTCCAAAAGCTGTTTAAACTCTAGTTTTCAACAACAAAAGCTACCCATTGATCTTGGTGTAGCGTTTCAATAATTTTTAAGCCGTGTTTTTGTATTGCATCAAGTACGACAGGCTTTTTTTCATCCAAAATGCCACTCAAAACCATTTTTGCATTTGGTTTCATAATATTTTTTAAATCACCCATAATTTCAGCAAGAACATTATGCAAAATATTTGCACAAACAAAATCATATTTTGTTGTTAGTTTATCAGCTGTTTTGAGTTCAAAAATTATATCTTTAACCTCATTTATTTCGGCGTTTTCAATACAAACATCAATAACAGTTTCGTCATTATCACATCCATAAACTTCATTTGCACCAAATTTTTTAGCACAAATTGCAAGAATGCCTGAGCCTGTACCAATATCAGCCATTGAATTACTTTTTTCTAGGTATTTTTCAATCGCTTTCATACAAAGCTGTGTTGTTTGGTGTGTTCCTGTTCCAAATGCACAACCAGGGTCAAGTGTTATAGTGATTTCATTTTCTTTAGGTTGATATTCTAACCAACTTGGAACAACTGCTATTCTATCTGTAACATGTGTTACAGTCCATTTTTCTTTCCATTTTTTTGACCAATCTTGATTTTCTTTTTCATCAAGAGTTATTTCCCAACTTCCTAATTCTTCATCAGTAAAACCTCGTGATTTAAGTATTTCACGTTCAGTATTTAATACAGATTGAATTTCCAATAAACATTCATCCTTCGCCCCTTGTGGGAGAAGATGGTCGGAGACAGGATGTGGGTTAGTTAAAAAAACTTTTAACGTACCTCTTGTTGTCGCTGTCATCTCTAAATCTTTCCAATCTTCTTCTGCAAGTACAACGCCTTCGCAAGCGAAGTTAGAAAAACAAATATCCGATACAATATCTTCAATATCAGGATTAATAGAAATTTTTAATTCAAAATAGTTGTTCATAAGACTATTATATATTAAAAAAACTAATAAATTTTTTTACATAATATTTATTATCATACCTCAAAGTATTCACCTCGCCCCTTGAGGGAGAGGTCTGTTTTCAATATGAAACGAAGTTGAATATTAGAAAACAGGGTGAGGGGTTTTTAACCTTGTTCTACTTTTCTTCTTCCTTTTATTTGCGAGGCAAAAGGAAGAAGA
>JAZNBJ010000097.1:0-26991 GCA_045586965.1 Candidatus Gastranaerophilaceae bacterium
ATTCTTTTAATTCAATTATTTTGAATATTTTATTTTTCCATACTACGTAGTTCGTTTTCTGATGTAACTTTGTTGCATCAATTCTACCATCATTTTTTGTGCATTCTTTGATAATTTGATTTAAATAATTATCATCTAACCAATTTTTTAATTCAGTGGAGTCTTTTATTATAGAATACTTTTCTTCAATTGTTTTTGAAATATTTTTTAGTTCATTACCATTATAACATTTTAAAACAGCCATATTTTCCCTATACTGATTTTTAATTTTATCTAATTCCTCTGATGTTTTAGCTTTATCTATTTGGCTCAAGAAAATTTTATAGGTTTTTTCTGCATAATATCTACTTAATTTTACTTTATATTCATCTTCTGGCATTGTTTTTATTTCATCACGAATTGCATCAAATTCTTCTCTTGTGCTTGCATTTTCTAATCTTGTTGCAACATCACCCTCGGTTCTCACCCTAGCCTCATCTGCCTCCAAGCCCATTCTTGGCTTTGTTGGTGCACTTTCAGAAGCTTCGTTCATTCTTTGAACATTATTCATACCATCAGCATCTTGTCTCGGCATAACCACATCAAATGCATATTCAACTTTACCTTGAGCAAACATTTGTTTGCTTGCTTTTATACCTGTTACTGTTGAAACTAAAATACCTATACCATTTTGTTTTATTGTTTGAGCTAAGCCTTGATCATAATTCAATGCACCTATCATCGCCAAATCACCTGCTAATGATAAAGTAAAATCGGTTCCGTGCTCAGCTATCATTGCCATTGCCTGACTTCCGCCATTACGTGCTACTTCCAAAGCTTTTTGCAAGCCAATTTTACCGGCATACGCACCAATTGTTAGACCTCCCAAATCCATAACTAAATCTTTTGAGCGCCTAATCATATCATCTTCAGAAAATCCACTTTTCATTTTCCAAGTATCAGCAAAACCAAATAAATTTCTTGCAGCCATACCACCCATTGCAAGAGCAGTACCAGATGCCACAGTACCTTCTGCCAGAGCGACTACTCCAGCTACCAACGGCGTTGCAGTACCACCTGATCCAACCGCAACAACAGCACCTCCAAGTAACAGCAAGCCCATACCCACTGTTGAAATCGTACCAGTTGTCTTATCTACAAAATTAATATTATCTTCTTCCATCGCTCTTGATAATTCTTCTACATTCTGTTCTCCCATTGAATATGCATAGCTATTTTCATAATCAGAAATATATTCTTCTAAAGTCTTATCGCCACATAGTTCATTAAATTGTTTTTCTTGCATTCTAGAAAGCTCTCGTAACAAAAGATTTAAAGATTTGTTCTTTGATGCATCTGTTTGGTGAAAATCATTAAAACCTATCTCAATTTTGCCTTCTGAATTTAATCCAAAATTCAAATTCAATTGCAATCTTCTATTAATATCATCAATGACTAAAGTTCCATTATCAGGCGAAGCTGCATAGTATTCATTAATGATATTTTCAATATTTTCTAGTCTAGGTTCAACTTTAGGTTCTCTTTCTTGCAGAATATTGCCCGATTCATCGTATAATGGTTCTGAGTCTTTTTGATATTGCTTTAAGATTTCCTTTGTAGTACTTTTAAGCCCCTGAAGTTTGTTATAAGCACCCTGTATCAAGCTCATTTCACCTTTAGCTTGCATCAAATTTTCTATCTTTGTTTCATTAAATTCAACACCTCTTTCAAGCAAATAAGTTTCCTCAAAAGTCATTTTTTCATCACTGTCATAAGGATGTGATTTACCCTCTTTTGGCATCAAATCTAAATTAACAATACTTGTTGTATCTTTTGGAGAAAATTCATCATTAATTTGTGCTTTTGCACTTTCTGCTAAATTTTTAATCAATTCATTCTCATCTTCATCAGATGCGATTATTAATTTATGTTGAAACTCCTTTATACCTCCCATCGTTTGAATAGAATTTATTTTTGCAACAATATAATTTTCGATAATTTGTTCAAATTCTTTTCTTGGAATACTACCTCTGTATTTGTCTATTGCATCTACACCAGTTTCATCAATTTGTTTAAAACGGTTAAATAGCATTTCTTTCAAACGTAATTTGTTTTGTTCATAGTATTCTCTTTTAGTTAAACTACCCTCTTGAGCTTTTGATAGAAAATTAGCGCAATCTTCTTCTTTCAAGATAACTTCATAAACGTTTTTGGATGAAAATTCTGTCTCAAAAAAATTCTTAAGTTGATCATATCCATAACCGACAAGGCCTAGATCCATATTCATATATACATTAGTAGCATTTCTAATATTTTCAAAAATATATTCTATACTTAATGCTTGCGCTTGTTCTAACGTCAGATCAGCTTTATTATTAAAATTTTGTTTTATATTTGCTTGAGCAGCAGGAATTGTTCTCTCAAAATAAACCCCTTTAGTTTCTTTTAGCCCTTCACCACTCAAAGCTTTAGTTAATTCAGCTTGGAGCTCAGCTTGAGACATTTTGGCAAGACGAGTTTTAAGAGCCTCTAAATCAGCTCCCTGCAATCCAGATGCTATACAAATCTGTTGTATTGTATTTTGAATTGACATTATTTTCTCCAAACTTACTTCATGTATTACGGCAAGTTAGAATAAAAACTTTAGGAGATAAGAGCTAATCGTTACAAAAATTCACATTATTTATTAAGCTTTGTAACAATTAATCTAAAACATTAAAGTTTTTTCAAAATATGTCGTTATATAGAGAGAAAGAAAAGTGATATCGTAGTTACAATAATAAATTAAGGACTGGCCGGAGGAATTACCCCATTATGAAAAATAATACTAACTTATGCTATTCTAAAATACATTTGCGCAATAAGCTTAGACTTCACCAAATTAGAACAGAAGCAGAAGCTAATAAAATTTCTGAATACATTTCTCTTATTGCTGAAACTATTAACAATAGCAAGGAATATCAACTTACAGATGTTACTGAAGGTAAAACTAAAGAACAATTATTCTCTTTAGGCTTAAGCGTTGCTCAAGTTCAGAAATATTTTGAATTTAGAACAGTATCTGAACAAAACTCAAATATGCGTTGGTTTTTAAAAACATATCTTATTATCGATGGTAAAAAAATACGTACAGTTAAAGATTTACTAAACGTACTTGAAGCTAATAATCTCAAATGCGCTTGCTAATTAGCCTCCAATAAAGCTTGCTAATAAAACATGGACATAGTAAGCATAAATTACTCCAAAGACAGCACCTGCAAATACTTGCATTGGAGTATGTCCCAAGAGTTCTTTCAGCTTACCACCAGCTTCTTTAAGTTCTTGTTTATAAATATCCATAATAATTCTATTCAAACAAGCAGCTTGTTTACCAGCTGCACGGCGAACACCTGCAGCATCATACATTACAACAAGTGCATATCCAAAAGCCATTGCAAATTCTATAGAATTCCATCCACAAATCAAACCTACAGTTGTTGAAAGTCCCATTACACCCGCAGCGTGAGAACTTGGCATTCCTCCTGTTGTTGTAAACAATCTCAAATCAACTTTTCTTTTCCAGACCAAATGCACAAAAAACTTTGTAATTTGAGCGAGCATTACAGCTGAAATACCTGTAAATAAAGCTTCATACCCAGTACCATAAATCTGATTAAAATCCATTTATACTCCTAAAATTCTGTCTCTCAACTTATTTAAGATTTCTTCAAATATTTTTGACCTATACTTGTCGACTATAACATAACAATCATTAATAAGCAATCGGAATTTATTCTTAGCTTCTTCTAAACCATACAATGATACATAAGTCAATTTACCACTGTTCTTGTCTTTGCCAATGGTTTTACCCAATTCATCAAAAGTTGAAATTTCATCCATAATATCATCATAGATTTGAAAAGCTAAGCCAAATTTTTTCGCAAACTCATCTAATTCTTCTAACTTGCTTTCATCACTAATAATTGCACCTGTTCTTACTGCCAGCCTAAACAATACTGCAGTTTTATTCATGTGAATAAAATCAAGAGTTTCCTCTGCCGATTTAGTTAATTTTCCACCTTCAGATTCAATATCAACAACTTGTCCTGCAATAAGCGAATAAGCACCGGCAAATTTTGTATACTCATGCACAAGTTTTAAAATCGTTTCATTTGGCAATTTACCCATTGATTTTTCAATAATTAATTGAGGCGCAAATGTTAACAAAGCATCACCTGCAAGAACAGCATTTGCTTCTCCGAACACTTTATGATTAGAAGGTTTACCGCGTCTAAAATCATCATTGTCCATACAAGGCAAATCGTCATGTATAAGGCTTTGAACGTGCAACATTTCAATCGCACAAGCCATTGGTAAAGCTTTTTCCACATCACCACCTAGCATTCTAACTGTTTCAAGACACATCACTGGACGCAATCTTTTACCTGGGAGCATAAGTGTATATTTCATGGCTTTAAAAATTTCTTCTGGGTAAGTTATTTGAAGATATTCATCCAATTTCTTATCAACTAAACTAATCAATTCCTTCATTATCCAAATCCTTGTAAATATTCTGTTTTTGAGTATTTCTAGCACTTTGTCTTTTTCTTGAGCTAATTTTTACAGCAACTTTATCATTATTTTTCTTATGTGCGGTTTCTGTTTTTACACCTTGATATTTCACTTTTTCTTTATATTCTTTTGCTTCTTCTACAAAAGCGACATAGCTTTCATAACGTGTTTCGTCAATTTCTCCTAAATGTGCTTTTATCGCACAATCTGTTTCATTTATATGCAAGCAATCTTGATATTTGCACATACCTTTATATGGCACCATTTCAACAAACAAAGAATCCACATCAAGCGGTAAAAGAAAATCAAATTTCAAATTGCTAAACCCAGGGGTGTCAACAATTCGTGAATTATCATTAATTTCAATAATTTCACAATGACGAGTTGTATGCGTACCTCTACCAGTTTTATCACTTACCTCTTTTGTTCTTAAATTAATTCCACTTACTGCATTGATAAGGCTTGATTTTCCAACACCAGATGCACCACAGAGCACAGAAGTTTTGTTTTCCAAAATCTTCTTAAAATCTTCTATCCCGTAGCCTTCAAGCGCTGAAGTAAAAAGAATATCAAAGCCAAGAGGCTCATATATTTTGAAAACCTTTTCAATCGTCTTATCGTCATTCGATAAGTCGTTTTTATTAAAACAAAGAACTGTATTAAGATTATGATATTTTGCAAATGCAATATATCGATTAAGCTGTATAAAACTTAATTCTGGCTCTTTTACTGCAGAAATAATAATAACTTGATCAATGTTCGCAACTGTAGGACGAGTTATATAGTTATTTCTTGATAAAACTTTTTCAATAGCACCGTCTTGGAATTCAACATAATCGCCAACAAAAACAGATTGCTTTGTTTTCTTTAGAACGTGACGCAATTTGCACTCAAAGTTTTCACCTTCTGATTGCACATAATAAAAATCTGAATGAATTTTAAAGATTTGTCCTCGTTGCATAAGATAATCTTACCACAGTGTCAAATAGGGGTAAAGTGTTGACTTAAACCTTAAAAATAGATTAAAATAAGGATATTATTATGAGCAAAAAACCTTATAAAAAAGAAAAGAGAGAAACTTTTTTACAAAAGCTTACAAACTTTACTCTGACAATACTTATCGCTGTTGCAATAAGTTCTCAGATGTGTACTGCTGCGAATAATAATCTTAGAATTGCACAAATTAGCGATATTCATTTTTCAAGTTTTGAAGAAAACACTTCATATAAATTTTTAAAGAAGTCCCCTGAGCTTTTAGATGATGTAATTTTTCAAATAAATACATCTAAGCCTTATGATTTTGTAATGATAACAGGAGATTTGGTTAACAAACCTAAAATTTCTGAAATGGAAAAATGTTTAAAACAACTTTCAAAACTTGATACTAAATGGTATGCAATAAACGGCAATCACGATATCGGAATTGACGGGCCTTTGACAAAATCTAAGTTCGTAGAAATGCTGAAAAAATCTGACAGTGCTACAAATTCAAACAAAAATTATTATGCTTTTACACCTAAAAAAGGGTTCAGGGTAATTTGTTTGGACTCGATTATTGATTACAAATTAACTTCTAACGGTGAAATCTACAAAGAGCAATTTGAATGGTTGAAAAATGAGCTTGATGATAACAAAAAAGAAGTTATAATTATTTGTACTCACGTACCAATTGACGAGCCTTATTCAAGTTCAAATCACAAGATGCTAAATGAATACGAAATAAAAAGCTTACTCAAAGCTTATGCCAACCCAATAGTTGTGCTGCAAGGTCACTATCATTGTACAAGAGCAAGACAAGATGAAAATATCGTCTATATTACATCTCCTTCTCTTGTTACTTTTCCAAACGCATTTAGAGTAATAAATATTAATTCAGATAAAAACAGAACATTAGTTGATGTGTTTTTAAAAGAAACAAACTTAAAAGACGTACAATCTCGTTCTAAATTAAGATTATTCGGGGTCGATTCACTATATGGTACCGAACAAGATCGAAATACAACTTTTGAAATTAAAAATACAAAAATATAAGGAATAGAAAATGGAAGAATTTAAAATTAAATTTAGAGGTGTAAGAGGTAGTTACCCTGTTGCAGATGGTGAATTTCTTAAATATGGCGGCAATACATCCTGCGTGGAAATACGTGTTGGCGGGCATTTGATAATTCTAGATGCAGGTACTGGTTTGATTAGTTTAGGTAATGAATTAATGCAAAAATATATTGAATCTGGAACAACTATTACAGACAGAACACCTGTTAAATGTTCAATTCTTTTAAGCCATATTCACTTAGACCATATTCAAGGTTTCCCATTTTTTAGACCTTCTCACTTGGCATCCACAAGAATGGCTCTTTTAGGTGGAGTTAACTATAACGAAACATTAGAAGCTGAATTAGCAAAGCTTTTGTTTACTAAATCATTTCCGCTCGATTTAGGTGACATTGCAGCAGATTTAAAAATCTGTGATTTAAATGAAACAAACTACATAATTTTCAAAAAAGATGAAGATTTACCACGAGTTATAAGGGTAAACGATTTACAAGATGGCGATTATAATGACGAAGACGTTGTCATAACTTGTTATAAATCATATGCCCATCCGCAAAATGGTGTTTTTGTGTACAAAATTGCTTATAAAGGCAAGACTTTGGTATACGCAACTGACAAAGAAAGCTACCCTGGCGGAGATAAAAAACTTATTAAATTTGCAAAAGGCTGTGACTTATTGATTCACGATGCACAATATTCAACAGAAGATTACCTAAGTATTTATGTTCCAAAACAAGGTTTTGGTCACTCAACATACGAAATGGCACTCGACTGCAAGCGCCAAATTGAAGCAAAACAGATGGTATTTTTCCATTATGATCCTAATTATAATGATGAAAAACTTGACCTATTAGCAGAAGAATACTCATCTGAAGACGCAATAATGGCATATGAAGGATTGGAATTATCACTTTTATGATAAAAAAAGCTACAATAATTTTTTTAACTCTTGTTATGGTTTTTTGTTGCGCATACAAAAAGCCTCACAAATATACCATTGAAGCAGAGCGTGATGCATATTGGCATAATAATGTTGGTATAAATTATCGCAAAGATAGAATCTATTATGCTGCAATACAAGAGTTTAAAATTGCTATTTCACTAAGTCCGTCAACACAGGCAAGCGCCGTTTTTCATAACAACTTAGGCGAAACTTATTTATACATAAATTATCCAGAAGCAGCCTTAACCTGTTTTGAAGATGCAGTAAAACTCTATGGATTGAACCTAAAATATCATATGAATTTAGTAAAAACTTACATTCAATTAGGACAAGCCGATTTAAAAATCAAAGAGTTTGAAGCATCTGATGACGTTTATGACAAAATCAAGCTTGGAATTTTATATATTGAAACAAACGAAGCTCGCAAAGGGGTAAATATACTAGATGAAATTTGTGTATCAGAGCCTGATTTACTCATTACACCTGCTTTAAGACAATATATTAAACAAACTATAAAAGAAAAATTGTAGATATTTAAAATAAACTGGTTTATAATCTTGAAAAGAGGTTAGATGATATGAATAAGAGTCCGGTTTTTGCAGGTTCGTTTTATCCGGCTAAAGCTGAAGAACTAACCAATCTGCTAAATTCATATAAACAGAATATCAATATTGAATACAAAAGTAAGGCAATAATTGTTCCACATGCCGGAATTTATTATTCTGGTCACGCTGCAATGGCTGGATTTCAAAGACTCGATATCAATGAAAATATTTTCATTATTGCACCTTCTCATCATCACGAGTTTAACAACATTGCAATTCCTGAATACACGTATTTTGATACACCATTAGGAAGTTTGGAAGTCAATAATAGGCTTTTAAAAGATATTGCTGAAAAATTTCCTTGTTTAATTTCTAACGAAGTTTTTGATCAAGAGCACTCAGTAGAAGTTCAACTACCATTTATACAAAACATTGTTTATCCACAAATTCAAAACGCAATAGATTTTGTAAAAGGCCTCAAAAAAATCGGACGTAAAATTAGAATAGTTCCAATCTTAGTAGGAAAATGTGATTACAGATTAATATCAGACTTAATTTCTACTTATTGGGAAAACTCTAGCTTTATTATAACTTCAGATTTAAGCCATTTCTACACCCAATATGAATGCCAACAAATTGATACTTATACTGCAACAATCATTGAAACAGGAAAGATTGAATATTTTCAAAAACAACAAGCTTGTGGCCTTATAGGCATTATGGGATTGGTAGATTTTGCAAACCACAACGACTGTTCGCTTATTCGTGCAATGATGTATAATTCTGGTGATATAAGCCGAGATACAAGCAGAGTAGTCGGATACGGTTCTTGGTTTCTATATACAGACGATAAAAATGAATATATCGAAAAGTATTTTTCTAAATATATTCTCGACACTGTAAAAAAATCAATTTTGGCTGAGCTCAACGGCGAGGAATACACACCAAGAGATATTCCTTCTGTTCTAACTCAATATGGCGCAAGTTTTGTAACCTTGAATAGAGAAGGCGTTCTTAGAGGATGCATCGGCTCAATTTATCCAACAAAACCTTTAATTCTAGACTTGATTGATAATGCAAAAAATGCAGCATTTCATGACCCACGGTTCGAACCAATAACTCCAAGAGAACTTCCGCACATACAAGTCTCTGTGTCAGTACTTTCATCTATTGAAAAAATTGATTTCAAAGATGAAAGAGATTTGCTTTCAAAAATTTATCCTCACGGAATAATTTTATCTGAAAGAGACAGAAGGGCTGTTTATCTTCCAATTGTTTGGGAACAACTTCCTGATAAAACTGTCTTTTTAAACTCATTAAAAGAAAAAGCTGGTTTCCCTCCAAACTATTTTTCAAGAGCAATTGAAGCATACAAATTTGATACAACTTACATTACTGATTAAGTCTTACTGCGCCATTTTCAACCAAATAGATTTGAACATCTTCTAAAAATTCATCTTCAAAAAGCAATGTATCTACTGATGTTATAACTGTTTGGACATCTGAACCAATAGATTTTAAAAGGTAATTTTGTCTTGTCTCATCTAGCTCGGCTAAAACGTCATCGAGTAAAAGAATTGGAGAATAGCCAGTCTTTTCTTTAATAATTTCCAATTCTCCAAGTTTTAAGGCTAAAACGAGAGTTCTTTGTTGTCCCTGTGAAGCAAATTTTACCGCATCTATCCCATTAATTTTAAATTCAATGTCATCTCTGTGAGGCCCCACACAAGATTGTCTACGAGCGATTTCTTCAGATTTTCGTCTTTGCAATTCCTCTTTTAAAAACTCAGAAATACTCTCAATATCATCATAAGGAGCGGTATAATTTAAAGAAAATTCTTCAGAATCACTTATAACTCTATGTTTTTCATAAGATATTCGTTCAATCTCTTTTAAAAATTTTTTACGTAAAAAAACAATATTAGCACCTGTTATAACCAACTGCTCATTATATATATCTAGCAGAGTTTCATCAATTATTTCGTTTTTCAAAAGGTTATTTTTTTGAACTCTTATCTTTTCATATTTTGACAATCTTTCGTCATAAGCTGGGTAGATTTGTGAAATTGCTCTATCTAACCAGTCCCTTCTATCTTGCGGAGTTCCACGTAATAAAAGCAAATCTTTGGTAGAAAATAAAACAGTTTTTACAACTGACTTAAAATCTTTTGACGTTGATTTAACTCTATTTGTTTTAAACTCACGTTTTTTTTCTTGCGTATAGCTAAAATCAAGTTCAATTTCTGTATTATTTTTTTCAACAATTGCACTAATTTCAAATTTTTCTGTTCCAAATTTTATTAAATCTGTCATTGTTGATGTTCTTGAGCTTTTTAAATCTGATAGCAAATAAATACTCTCTAAGATATTAGTTTTGCCTTGTGCATTTTTACCTATAATTAAAGTTTTTTTTGCAGCAAAATCCAAGACTACATCAGTACAATTTCTATAATTTTTAAGCCCTAATTTCAATATTTTCATAATCTTAGTATATAACATAAAATTGTTACGAAATGTTAAAATTATTTACATAAAAAAGGCAATTTTTCTATAAAAAAATACTTTATATATATGTAAGACAATGTTATAAGCAAATTAATAGGTACAAATTATGAACATCGCATTAAGAAAACTTGCAATGATTGAAAAAGCCTACGCTGAAATGGAAGAAAACGCTAGGGTTCAAGGTTTTTCTGAATGCCCATTTGACAGAGATTTTCAAAGAAAAATTTCTGCAGTAATGGACAAAGTAAGATTAATCTAAAATCTAAAAAAAATGTTAACATCCCTCTCAGGCAATACATTATATGATATAATGTTTAAGAGAAAAGAAGGAGGGATTATGACAAATCCGGTGTTTAAAAGATTCGACAATGAAGTCTCAGATAGGGTGGTTCAAGAAAATCAAATAATGACCGTTAACGGCACTTTACAAATCACATTATTAATGGGTTTGATTATGCTAGTTGGTGCTGCTTACGTTTGGAACCAAGCATTATTAGGATATACCGACCAAGTCGTTATGTTGTCTAGCATTGGAGGTATTGCTGGTTTAGTTCTTGGATTAATTATTTGTTTTACAAAATCTAAGTACTTAGTTCCAGTTTACGCAGGACTTGAAGGTTTATTCTTAGGTGGTATTTCTACATTTTTTGAAGCTTCTTATCCTGGAATAGTAATGCACGCTGTTGCAGGAACTTTTGCTGTTTTCTTCACAATGCTTATTCTTTATAGAATGAACCTTCTAAAATGTACAGATAAATTTAGAAGCACAGTACTTATCGGCACTGCATCTATTGCAGGTATCTATCTAATTGGATTTATTGGGCATTTCTTCGGTTACACAATTCCACAAATTCATACATCTTCTAATATTGGTATTGCATTTAGCATAATTGCAATTCTTTTTGCATCGTTTAACTTTATTGTTGACTTCGACTTTATTGAACAAGGTGCTCAAAAAATGTTGCCAAAAGATTACGAATGGTATGGAGCTTTCGGTCTTTTAGTAACGCTTGTATGGCTATATTTAGAAATGTTAAAGTTTTTAGCAAAACTCTCTGATAGAAGATAGATTTTTTCTCGGGCTTCTTTTATAATTAAAGAAGCCCGATTTTTTAGTTTAAGGAGGTAGGGAAATGTTTTTAATAGCAAGTCTGTCTTTCATTACAGGTGCGATTATTTCAGCTTTAATTTTGCATATAGTCCATACAAAAAAGAATTCTGAAATGAAAGAAGATTTAATTAGACTTAAAGCTAAATTTGAAACCTCTGAAAGTTTGCAAGATATAATCAAACGAGATTTTGTTCAGCTTGCAAATGAGACTATCAAAAATGAACAAGAAGATTTGCGTAAACAAAACAGAGAAACTCTAGAGGAAAAAATTCTACCTCTAACAAAAGAGCTAGGTGAATTTAAAGAAAAAGTTGAGCATTTCAACCTAAAAGGAGTTGAAAACACTACAAAAATTGTTGAACAAATTACAAATTTAGAAAAGAACAATAAAATTATAGAACAAGAAGCTAAGAACTTAGTTGAAGCCTTAACTAAAAACCAAAACGTTAAAGGAGCTTATGGAGAAGAACTTCTTGATACAATTTTACAACAAAACGGTATGCAAGAAGGCGTACACTATTCAAAACAGTTTGTTACGACTTCTACCAATTTAAAAGATGAAGAAATACACACAATTAGACCTGATATCGTTGTTAATTTGCCAAACGAAAGACATCTTATTATTGACTCAAAAGTTACACTAACTAGCTATCTAGATTATATTGAAGACGAATCAAAAATTAGTGATTTTAAAACAGAAGTTAAAAAACGTATCGTAGATTTAGCAAACAAGAATTATCAAAATGCGGAAGGCATCTCTCAACCAGACTTTGTCTTGATGTACATGCCTGTAGAATCTTCTATAAATTTGCTTTATGAAGATACTGATATCATCAAACAAGCATACAAATCAAATATCATTATTGTTGGAACAGCATCATTACTTGCTACAATAAGATTAGTTAATCATCTTTTTGCACAACAAAAACAAGCTGAAAGTGTTCAACAAATTGTTACTGCTGGAACTAATCTATATGAGACATTTGTTCAATTCTGTGATGATTTACTAGATGTTCAAAAAAGAATGGCTGATGTAAATAGCAAATTAAACACAACAATAAATAGGTTTAACAGAAATAGCAAAAACAAACCTAGTTTATTCTCTCAAGTTAACGCTCTTAAGGATTTTGGAATTAATACTAACAAAGAAATCCCTTCCGTTCTTTTATTAGAAGAATCAGATGAGTTAGAAGGAGTTTTAGCAAATGACTAAAATTCTTGTTATAGATGACGATATTGCAATAAATGAGCTTATAAAAATCAACCTTGAACTTCAAGGATATGAAGTTAAACAAGCTTTTAACGGCACTGAAGGTTTTGCACTAGCAAAACAAGAACAACCAAACTTAATAGTGCTTGACGTTATGATGCCAGAAGTTGACGGCTTCACTGTTGCACAAAGAATTAGACAAAGTGATAGCATTTCTGATACACCAATTATTATGTTAACTGCGCTTTCTCAATTAAATGATAAGGTTAACGGATTTGATATTGGAGTCGATGATTATTTAACAAAACCTTTTGAAACAGAAGAACTAATAGTAAGGGTACGTGCGCTACTGAAAAGAAGCAATCAAATCCCTAAAAGCATTGCAGTAAGAGACTTATTAACCTATAAAGAAGTTACATTAATTCCAGAATCTTATACAGTTCAAATTAATGACAAAAAACAAAAACTTACTCCGATTGAATTTGATATTTTCAATCTACTTTTCCAAAACCACGGCAATATGGTATCAGGTCAAAAGCTATTAAAAGATATTTGGGGGTATGAGCCTGACGATAGCGTTGAGACAATAAGAGTCCATATAAGACATTTAAGAAGCAAAATTGACAAAATTTCAGACGGGAAAAAATATATTGAAACTATTTATGGTGGTGGATATAAATTAAACGTGTAAAACATAGAGAGCGGGCAAATTTTCAATTTGCCCGCTCTCTATAATTTTTTTCAATTATTCTTCAACTGTTTTTTTACCAAAAATTTTCTCTACTAATGCTTTTAATTTTTCGAAGTCATAGCCAGTCCTTATTGAGCCTTCAAAAATACCATTACTTATATCAATATCATAAAAAGCCTTGTCTTTTCTATAGCGGATCTCATCACCATCTTTACTAGTGCCGTCAGCTTTTGTATATGGTGTTGTGTCATAAGAGATATCAATTTGTTCTACCTCGCCAGATTCAGTATAATGAACCTTTATTCTTCTGCCATCTGGTAATGTGCACTCAGCATAGCCTTTACCATCTTCTTTCGTACCTCTTCTTATCTGTTTATCCGTCATATTTGCGACTTCTGCTAAGAAATTATTTGCCTCATCAAAAGTTTGTTGAATTTGAGGGATTTGTTCTTCTTTAGATGCAATACGCTCTACTGTTCCTTGTATGACTTCTGGTGTAACATATTCAAGTACAACCTTCATTTCTTTTAAAGATAAATCTTTAGCATTTTCTACAGTAATATCTTTACCATCATATGTATAACTCAGTTCTAATGATTTAGCGCGCTCAAGTAATGGTTTTAACAAATATTGATAAACTTCATCTTTATCAAAACCAAATCCCATTCTGAATACTTCATCAATATCTGTTGCAAGCTCAGGGTAAGCTTCTAATACATAGGCAACCGTATCCTGCGTTATTCTAGATAGAAGATCTTTTGCTCTTTTCATATCAATCATACCTTCAGCAGTTAAAACTTCTTTCAGGGTTTTAGCAAGATCCTGTGCGTGCGCTCTTTCCTCTTCATAAAAAGTTTTTGCTTCATTGGTAACTGTAACTTTTACATTTTCAGCATCTGCTTTAATCTGTTGTTCCATTTCTTCTGCAACAACTTCTTCTGGAGTATCAGTCGCCCCTGAATCATTAGTTCCATTAGCATTCTGTGCACCCCTATTACCTTGAGTATTTGTAGCGCCAAAATTTTCGTCTTGCTCACCAATTTTTATCTCTTTACCTAATTTAGCACTTACTAAGCCTACAATATCAGCCCAAATCTCTTTACTAAAAGAAACAGCCTGATTTACTTGTACAACATAGTTTCCAGTTCCACTGCCGTTCCAAGTATTGCCACCTGTATAGACTTTGCCTTTTCCATCTTCAATATTTTTCTGTTGTTGCTCATCAACTTTTTGGAAAATACTTTTCCAAGTTTTACCATCAATTTGTTTTATTTCATCAGGTTTTAAATTTAGCTCCTCAGCTATTGCCTGAGATAAACCTTGTCCTTTTTTTACAAAGAATTGTCCATTAATATTTCCATCTCCAACTGACATCTTAGTACTCCTTTTTTAAGTTCCGCAATACTTACCTCATGTAATACGGCATTTTTTTGAAAAACTTTAATTTTTTTAACAAAAGTTAACAAAATAAAAATAATTTAGTCACTGTTAGTTATTTTTTATATAAATAATTCCATATTAGTATATACAGTTTTAAGTCTTGTAACAAAATAAAAAAATATTGTTAAATTTGGGCAATTTTCAAACTGCAAAAAACTTTATATATATGTAAGGACAAGGGACAAGTAAGACAAACAAAAAAACAATAAAAAACCGATTGAGATTTATCAGGAAGTTTAAAAACAAAGTTTCTTTTTATACTCTCTCTCTTAATATCCTCGTGTTTATTTAATGTTTGCTAATTAACTTTAGCAAACTTTTTCTTTTGTACTACGCACGTAAATAACTAACCGCTAATAGATTTTTATTCAAACTTATATTATCAAGCCAAGACCGCTACAAGACAAAGTTTCAAGTGGTTAGTCTTGAACTTGCTCCACGCCCAGAGAGTCTCACTTATTTAATTATTTACTTGTTATTGAGAGCTTTTGTCCTTCAATAGCTTGTGTCTGAACATTATATGTATTATAAACTGGTGTAGCTATTTGATATTGATGGTTCATACTACGTCCACGCATTGTAACTTTTGCAGCATTTTCAATTGTGTTTTGAGCAAGAAGCTTAGCCTTATAATCAACCTTCAATTTCTCTGCTATTTCTCGAGTTATGCGTTTTAAAATATAAACACCATTCGGAGCAGTTGTTTCATTAAGCTTCATCTGTCCATTATCTGTTTCATTTTTAAGTGAAATTTTACCATTTTCATGAGCTATAGTACATATTATCGGCTCATCACCTTTTGAAGTTATGCACAAAAATTTCATGTTCTCTGCCAAAGATATACCTTGAGGGAAGCCTATGTCATTTAGGACTGTTTCAAATTTTTGATTAGTTTTTTGATGAACATCTTTGTTAATACCTTTATCTGTAACAATAGTAATTGTCATACTATCTTTTGATTGCATTAGCCAAGCACCAATATTGTCTTTAAAATGCAACATATAAGGTGTACCAATATTTAAAGCTTCAGCACCTTCAACAGTTCTTACATTTCTTGCGGCATTATATGATTTTTCTTGCTCATCACGATATGTTTCTAGCATTTGATATTTTAGTCTTTGAATAACGTTACGATTTTGGTTTTGAACGTTATTGTTTTTCCATTCTGCACCAGTTTGTCCACGACTTTCACCACCATATTCTGCTGGCATACCAACTAATGCAGTAAGCATTGCTGACATTGCAATAGATTTGGTCATTGCAGGTGCATGTATACTTGTATAAATTGCACGCAATATTTCATCTTGGTATTTAATGGTTTTTCCATCTTGTGCAGCATAGTGTTCAGCTTGTTCAAGAAGCATCAAAATTGTTTCTTCAAATTCTGAGTTTGCAAAACCATTTTTTCTTTCAGCATTCTGAGCTGTTTCATAATAAGGGAATTCTGAAGATCTTTCGTTAATATATTTTTTATCATATTTATTCAAGAAATTGATTGCAGCACCTGTAAATGCTTTCATATGGTCTTCATTGTTACCACAAGCACTTGTAAAAGCTTCTTTAGTAAATGCTAGCACGCTTGCTGTATAAGCTGAATAACAACTATCATCCCTTCTAGCTTCATGATTAGCTTTACCTTCGAAAATCCAATCAATATTATTACTTACAGTATCATTTCTATCAGCTTGAACTGAATATCTTTTTAGATTTTCATCAGTTGCATAGCCAACAACCCATTCAATCCAATTGTTCTTAGTTGCATCATCAATTACTAAACCGTGGTTTTGTTGAGCATCTTCAATAATTGATGTAATAACTTTTCTAATATCTTGCAACTCATCTATATTAATAGTTTTTCTTTCAGCCTTAAATCCATAATTTAGATATTTTCCTTCCGCTAAATCAGTCAAAGCCTTTTTGAAATATGCTTTATTTTGTTCAAAATACGCTTTTGCTTCAGAACTTATTATTGTTGCTTCATTAATATTAGCTACATTTTCAATACCGAAATTTAAAGCATCACACATAGCAATAGCTTGAGACGATATTGTTCTGAAGTAATCTAAGTTATTAATATTCAATTTAATTTCTAAAGGCAAGTCAGAAAATTTGTCTACACCAAATAGAATTTGCATAGCTTTCATTCTATTTTCTAAATTATCATCACCTTTAAAATCGCTATGGAACAGTTTCATATCCAATGCCGCAAAGTGAACAACTCTTGGTTTGTCATGATTACCAGAGAAAGTAAACAAGTTTCTCATGTAATCAACACCTTTATTAGCAATCATTTTTTGCAAATTCTTAATAATATTTGATATATCACCTCCTGATACACCGTCTTCATAATCCATAGCATATGTTCTAAATAAGCTTGTAAAGAAGTCAGAATAATTAGCTTCAGAAGTCAAACCAGAATCAATATAGAAATCACGAACTGCTAATTCATCATTTGTATATTTTGCTCCAGCTTCTCTCATATTCTCAAAATGAGAAATATCCGCTTTTGCCCAAGTTCTTTTTATTGTTGCGTTCATATCAGTAATTTCGCCAATAATTTTTGAGCCTGGATGTTTTTCTGCAATAGCAGAGTTCAGTTTTTGATAATAGCTAATTACACCATCCCAAAAAGTATCAAATGTATCTGACAATTCTTTTACGGCATCAATGTCTTTAACATCTTTTAACGCATCAATACGCCAATCCATACCCAGAGAAGATACACCATACATAGCTTCACCAAGTCTAAAACTCATTGTTGTAGAATTCTCGTATTTTTTTGCAAACGCTTTTGTTAAAAATTCAACATCAGCACCATTAAGATTTCTCATGCCGTCTTGCATACGTCTTTGAAGAGCAGAAGCATTAGATAGCATACTGTCAGTTGGAATTCCTAAATATTCTAAAGATGTAACATCTTTAATTGCGCTATAATTGTATTTTATTGAACCATCTGGCATTGATTTTACATAATTACCAATAAAATCATCTCCAACCAAAGATTTCAAATAAGCATACTTAGCAATCTTTGGTCCAATATGTTCTATTAAATATTCACCAAATTCAGTATATTGACCGTCCTCATCAACAAGTCTTTCCTTCATCAGAGGATTCATATTATCAATTACTGTATCTGCAAAATTTTTGATATCATGTTTGATTAATTTGTTTGTTCTTTCGTAGACAACTCTTTCTGAATCAGATAATTGTGGATTACCCATCAAATCAAGTTCATATCTTGTTTTTCCGATTAAATCTTCTTCTGATGCTCTATTAAAGAAATAACCTTGTTTTAAAACTGATACAGTATTTTCAGCAAATTTAAGCGTTGGTAATGGCAATTCCATTAAAGCTTTTATAGTTGCTTCATCACGTTCTAATACGCCTTTTTGAGAAAGAATATAGTCTTCATTTTTAATATTTTCAATTGCTTTAGCAGACAATCTAATTTCTTCTGGTAATACACCTTCTTTAATTAAATTTTCAATATCTTCAACTGACTCTGTACCATTTAAAGTTTGTGCAATATAAGAAATTATGATATCTCTATATAGTCCTGTCCAATAAGATACAACTCTTATGTCTTCATCTATACTTTGGAAACCGCCTCTTTCAATTCTTCTACGCTCTTCATTTCGCTCTGCACCTTCAGGCTTTGACATTATAACTTTTTCATCATTACCAGAAAAACCATGATTTCTTAATACTAAGTCAAATTTATCTTCCCAAAGTGCAACATTTTTATTTTTTTGAGAAAACTCAAATGTAGGAGTTTTGGTAACCAACAAAGCAACTTCTGGAGAATTTATATCTATTTTTGTAGAATTTATATAGTCAGCAGCATTTTCTAACGTGGTTTTAAAACTTTTCATATCATAAATTTGATTTTTATGTGGAGAAATTACATCTTGATAAGTATTTACAGCTAACTTGTCGTCAGCTTCTTTAACACGAGATGCATAACCTTTTATCAAATCCTTAGAATTAACATCTTCATCTGTCACCATAGTAGCGTCATAAGCTTGAACATATGTTGGTTTATTAGAATCGTATTCTGGATTTTCAGCAACAACAACATTATCATCTTTTTTAACCAACTCATAAGGTGAGTTTACCAATTTAAATCTTAAATTTTCTTTATTTTCAGGGATAAAACCTAATCCAACAGGTCCATCGTCAATTCCATAAAGACGAAATCTGTACAAAGCATCTGGATGCTCATGCGCCCATCTTAAAGCATATTGAACATCTGCACCTTCTGCACCTTCAGAAGTAAATGTACCATCAAATACATAAGTCATGCCATTTTTGAATAAACTTGTAACAAAAGTTTCAAAATTCTCATCATTACCTACATCATCAGCGATTTGGAAGTTGTTTTTGTTATGGTATCTATGATAATAAACATCATCACCACCAGCAATTGGCGTTACAAAAAGAGTCTTAATTCCTTTTTCCTTCAATGCAGGAATATCATGTTCAATACCTGCAAGAGTTCCACCAATTTTGTTTGAAGTATTTCGTTTTATTTGTTCTTTTTCTCTTTGCAAATTCTCATCATAGACAATCTCGCCAGTTTTATCAGAATCAAAACCTAAATAATAGGCACCTGGCTTATGAATATCAACCATAGTCAAATAGCTTAAACCATTTCTAGTCATTGGCTTTGTTACTTGATCCGGAAATAATGTATATTGATCCCAGTACTCTTTTTCTTCATCACCTTCTTTTACAATACGCTTTATTTTAATTTCTTGACCAGAATCAGATCTTACTGGTTCATTATCAACACGTACTCTATATGCAATTTGTTCATCTGGCTCTAAATCAAACAGCTCATCTCTGTCTACACTAGCTCCTAATGTAGTATTATCTAATTTAACGGTTACGACAGGAGTTTCTGGCACTAAAAGATAGCGGAAAAATTGATCTTGAGATTTTTTTACTTTATAAAAATCTAAATAAGCATTGCGTTTTGTTCCGTCAAATGGCTCAGTAAAATAACTAACTGTTTTACCGTTATCATTCTTTACGTATTCATAACCTTTAAACGTTTTATTGTTATTTTTATTGAAACTTCCGCCACCAATTTTATTTATAAACACAACCGAAACTCCTTCACATTATTATAAAAAATCATCAAAGCTATTTTTTGCCTTATTATGTGCTATTTATAAAATATTTTTACAAAATTTAATATTGTATATAATACACGCTATTAGTGTGTCCATTATAACTTAAACATAAAAAAAATACAAAAACTTTAAAGGCTAGACATCAACACCAGACATCATATTAACCAATGTGTCAATTGTGTTTTGCATATTTACACTATCTGAAGTTCTTTGTTGCAAAAACGCATTAATTTGAGGCATCATTTCAATAGCAGTATCTAGCTTAGGGTTTGTTCCTGGCTGATACATACCTACATCAATCAAGTCTTTATTTTCACGATACATTGCAAGAATTTTTCTCATTTTTGCAGCCGCTTCCTTATGCTCAGATGAAGCGATTGCTGACATCAAACGGGAAATACTACCTAAAACATCAATTGCAGGGTAGTGGTTTGACTCTGCAATCTTTCTTGACAAGAAAATGTGACCGTCCGTAATCCCACGCACCGTATCAACAATAGGGTCATTAATATCATCACCTTCCATCAACACTGTATAGAAAGCAGTAATTGATCCTTTTTCACTATTCCCCGCTCTTTCCAGAGCCTTTTGTAGCCAAGAGAAAATTGAAGGTGGATAGCCTTTCATTGTCGGAGGTTCCCCAATAGAAAGACCAACTTCACGACCAGCCATTGCACAACGAGTAATTGTATCCGTCATTAAGAAAACTTTTTTTCCTTGATCTCTAAAATATTCAGCAACTGCTGTCGCTGTTAGGAGGCATTTTTGCCTAATCAAAGGAGGCTGGTCACCAGTTGAACATACAAGCACAGAATGTTTCATACCCTCTGGCCCTAGAGCATCTTCAATAAATTCTTTAACTTCTCTTCCACGTTCACCGATTAGTGCAACGACGTTTACATCAGCATCTGAATTTCTAGCAATCATACCTAGAAGTGTACTTTTACCGACACCTGAACCTGCAAACAAGCCCATACGCTGACCGCAACCGAATGTCATACAAGAATCTATTGCTCGCACACCTGTCGAGAACATTTCTGTAATAATTGGCCTCTCAAATGGCCCTGGAGGAGGGCCTTCAACGTTACGCCAAATTGCGCCCGTTGTATCTAAAGGTTTACCGTCCATAGCTTCGCCCATAGGGTTAATCAAACGGCCTAAAAGGAAATCTCCAACAGGAATTGTAATTGGTTTTCCTGTTGTTTGCACAAGGCTACCTTGACCAATTCCAGCTCCATCATAAAGTAGTAATAGCTGGGCTACATCACCTTTAAAAGCAACTACTTCTGCTGGTTTTCTTTCACCTGAAGCGGCCTCGATATAACAAAGATCACCAATTTTAAGCCCAGGGAGTTTAACTTCAACAGTTAAACCTAAAAGCTTTGACACCGAGCCTTTATATTGATATAAATCAACCCCCTCTATTTTGTCATGAACTTTAGATTTCAGGTTATCTAAATACTCTTGATTAACGCCTTCCATACCTAAATTATACCAATAATTTTGAATAAAGCAAAGTTTTTAAAAACTCTGCTTTACATATAATGTATTATTTGCATTCTTTTATTGTTGGGCTGAAAGCCTAACCTACATTTGCCTCGTAAAGTACTACATACGTAGATAATTTGTCGGCTACTAGGTTTCTATTTCAAATTTAATTTTATTTGCCATATTCGCCTCTTGGTTTTAATTTGAAAACTACGCACCTCAAATAATACTCGGCTAGAAATGCGACCCTAACGAAGCGAATAATCATTGTTAATAAGAGAATAACAAGCAGAGTTTCAACTATACAGTTTAGTCTGTATAGTTGATGCTCATATTTTTTAATTACACTTTTTGTTGTAGAAACAAAAAAATAATCGGCATGGTCTAAATTTCCATGGCCGCATGGATTAGAGGCATATTCATAGACCATATGGTCTACATCTCTGTATGTAGCGCCAGCATTGTAAAATCAATCCTAATATTGATGAAAGTATCCTCTAAAAGGGGGTAATATACATAATGTAAATGGTGAGATTATATTACAACAATTTATATAAATGGGGAGAGAAGAGAGTATGAGACGTGAATTTAAGAAAAAATCAAAAGTGTTACTTATCGATGACAACTATGAACATTTAGTTGGTATTAGAGAACTTTTGAATCTTGAAGGAACATTTGATGTTGTTGGTATCGCAACAAACATTACAGTTGGTTTGAATTTGATTAAAAAATATCAACCAGACATCGTTCTTTTAGACATGAATATGCCTGAAAGAGATGGTTTACAAGGTATTATGGAAATTGCAAAACTTGATTTAGGAACTAAAGTCCTTGCGCTTTCTGGTTACGATGATGCTGATTTAATTTTTAGAGCTATGAAAATAGGTGCTAAAGGCTATGTTCTAAAAACTATGGCATCAGCTCAACTAATTTATGCTATTGAAGAAGTTTTAGGTGGCAAAATTTATCTTCCACTTGCACTTTCTAGCAGATTCTTTGAATACTTCCAACAATCATTCAGAGAAGAAAGCGCAAAACAAGAATCAGACGAAGAAAACTTGCTTTCTTACTTAACTCAAAGAGAAGAAGAAGTTTTAGAACTATTGACACAAGGTATAACTTACAAAGGTGTTGCTAACAAATTGTTCATTTCTGAAACAACTGTTAAAACTCACGTAAATAATATATTCCAAAAATTGCAAGTTAACGACAGAACTCAAGCTGTTTTATACGCAATCAATAATGGATTTTTAAACAAAAAGGTTAGAATTAGCGCATAAAGGTTTTAAAACTTATCCCTCTTCAAGGAGAGGGTGCCTGTAGGGCGAGTGGGGGATTAAGCAAAAAAATGAAAAAAATTGTAAGACAACAGAATTATTTCAAAGAATTGATTGACACACAGGACAATCATCCTTTGACACGCCAAACTCTTAAATGTTTGTTGCGTTCTGTTGTTGAACCTTTATTAGATGCGCCCGAAAGTGGAGTTGTTTTCCATAGAGTTGAAAATAAAGATGGCCTACAAGGACTTTTGAAACGATTAGAATTTTCAGAAGTTGAGTCTATTGACTACACTGATAATTCAGGTAATCTTGTTGAAAAAGTTTGGGCTAATACAGAATTTGTCTGTGTATTGACTCATAGATATGTTTCTATAATAATCTGGGACAATAATACAGGCGATAAAAATTCTGTAAGGTACTATTCTTTATACAACTCAAAGCTGCAGTATGAACCATTAAATATTATTAAAAGAAATTCAAAAATTGATATCACTCCTTATCAAGAAAAATACAATCCAGATAGACGTGATAACATTCTTTTGAACGCATCTATTCGTAGATTACTTAATAATATGGAAGACGCTGCAAGCGATGCAGTTTTAGGTTATGCTGAGAAAAGCATTGAAACATTAGTTGATTCTGACTATGCTCAGAAAAAATCAAGGGTGATTGCACACGAAATTCGTAACCAGCTTTCTATTTGCGATTTATACTCAGAAATTATCAAAAGATACTCTGAAGAAAACAATATTGAAGGAATACAAAACGCCTTAAAATCTATAAATAAAGCACTTGCAATGGCTAACAATTCTTTATTATCACTTAAAACAGAAGAAAAAAGTGAAATTCAAAATGTTGACTTAGCTGAAGTTGTAGAAAATGCAGTTGAATTATCAAAAGTATATTTATTAGACAAGAATATTGATTTACAAATAGAAAAAGAGGATAATACAAGAGCTCTGGCTGATGTAGAAAAATTAACAGCAGTTATCATCAATTTAGTTAAAAACGCAGCTGAAGCATTTGAGGAAGAAGTCCAAGAAAATGGTAAGTATATAAAAATTAAAGTAGACAAAACAGAAGATTATTCAGCAATTTTGGTTTCAAACAATGCTAAAGGGATTGAAAAACCTGATAAAATCTTCAATGAAGGCTTCACAACAAAATCAAGCGGTAGCGGACTAGGATTATGGATTTGTAAAAAATCTATTGAAGAGCAAAATGGCGAATTAGAGCTTTCACGTTCGACAGAAGATTACACAGAGTTTACAATTAAATTAGGGAAGGGGGAATAAAATATGGATTTAATTTCTTCAAGAACTATTGAATTAACAAAACTCGGTATGGACGGCTTGATGGATAGACAACATGCAATTTCTTCAAACATTGCAAACGTTATGACACCTGATTATCAGCGCAAAGAAGTTGCGTTTGAAAGCCAACTTGCAAAAATAATTGAAGGTGAAGATTTAAAAGATTACATCAAAGGGCAAAACAGCATTGAATATGTTCCACCAAATGTTGATGTTTTTACAGGTGAAGTTCATAGATACAGGGTTCCTACATTACAAGAAAAAGCCTATTTGCAATCAAATTTGTATGATGAATTTAAACCACAGTATGTAACAGACATTTATAGCGGCTCAAATTCCGACGGAAACAATGTTGAGTTGGAAAGAGAAATGATGGATTTGTCAAAAACAGGCACAAAGTACCTTGTACTTTCAACATTAGAAAGAAAACAGTTCGCTGAATTAACAGAAGTAATCAGAGGACAATAGAGGTAAATAATTATGAGTTTCAATGTATTTGATATAGCTGGTTCAGGTATGACAGCTCAAAGAGCAAAAATGGATACAATCGCAAGTAACATTGCGAATATTCATACTACACGCAAACCAGATGGTTCAAAAGGCGTTTATATAAAAAAAGACGTGTCTTTCAGAACTATTTATGAAGACGCAGTAAACAGAGGTTTCTCTAATTTTCAAAGCAATGCAACTGACGCACAATTTGACCCTAGAACAGGCAATTTGCTAATTAACGCTAATGTTGCGCTTAATCATGGCCTAGTTACAGGTGGTGTACAAGTTGAACAAATCTACGAAAAAGAGAATGGAATAAAAACTGTTTACGATCCATCACATCCAGATGCTGATGAAGAAGGATATGTCGATTTACCAAATGTAAATATCGTTGAAGAAATGGTAGATATGATTGCTGCATCTCGTGCGTATGAAGCTAACGCAACTGTTGCAGAAAACGTTAAGACAATGATGCAAAGTGCTATGAATATCTAAGCGTAAAGGGCAAAAGGAGTAAATAAAATGAGTTTTGATTTTTCAACATCAATACAAAGTTTTAATAATGAATTCAATTTGAATGCAGTTAGAGATTATAATAATTACTTGCAAAAACAAGATTCTTTTCAATTTGATAATGATATTAACGAATTTTCAAAAGCACTTGAAGTTGCATCAAATTCTTTGCCATTAAAAGATAAACACGATTCATATGGTTTGGGTAACTTTATGGATAAAATCGGCTCAGGTCTTGGCGGTGGTTTAGATGCCGTAAACAAAGCAAAACTTGAAGCTGACAGAATGCAAGAAGATTTGGCAATGGGCGGACCAACAAGCATTCATGATGCTATGATTGCAGCCGAAAAAGCTCAGTTAAGCATGCAAATGGCTATCCAAGTAAGAAATAGAATTCTTACAGCTTATACTGAAATCAACTCAATGGCTCTATAAGCTACGCTTTGATTTAAGAGCTTTTATTATAGTATTCCTAGCTTTTATAGCTTCTTCTTTTGTAAGAGGAGGAACTCCTTCTAGCGAATATATCAAGCCTAATTCCTTATATTTACCCCTGGCCATATCGTGATATGGCAAAACATCAAGAGCTTTTATATTCTTTAATTCTGCTAAAAATTCACCAAGTTGGATCAAATAAGTTTCTTTATCAGTAATTTCAGGCACAACAACATGTCTTATCCAAGTCGGAATATTTTTTTCTGATAAATATTTTGCAAAGTCCAGAATTGCAGTATTTGGATGCCCAGTTAAAATTTTATGTTCATCATTATCAATATGTTTTATATCAAGCATCACAAGCGATGTGAAATTTAAAAGATTATCTATTTTTTGAGTATTTTCTCTATTAAAAATTAACCCTGATGTATCTAATGCAGTATGAATACCTTTTTCTTGAGCTTTTTTAAACAATTCTGTCACAAAATCAATTTGCACAAGAGGTTCACCGCCAGTCACAGTTATTCCACCTTTACAAAATTCTTTTACACCATCATATTGTTTTAAGATTTCATCCACAGACATCAAATTGTCGGTATCATATACCCAACTGTCAGGATTATGGCAATATTTACAACGAAGGGGACAACCTTGAGTAAACACAACAAACCTAATTCCTGGCCCATCAACTGTTCCACAAGTTTCTATTGAATGAATTTTTCCTAAGATTTGTGACATAAATACTCCTTAAAAATATTATAATAAAAAAATGACGATTGAAAAACAATCGCCATTTTTGTTACTGTAATATAAAAAATTAACGTTTTGAAAATTGGAATCTCTTACGAGCTCTTTTTCTACCGTATTTTTTACGTTCTTTAACACGAGCGTCACGAGTTAAAAGACCTTCAGCTTTCAATACAGCTTTATTTTCTTCGTTAGCTTTTAATAAAGCTCTTGAAATACCGTGTCTGATAGCAGCTGCTTGAGCAACAATACCGCCACCAACAGCCTTAACTCTTACGTCATATTTTTCTTGGTTTTCAGTTAAAACTAATGGTCTGTAAACCATCATTTCAACAGCTGGCATATTGCCGATATAAGCTTGTAAAGTTTTTCCGTTAACGAAAATTCTACCTTTACCTTTTACTAATTTAACAACTGCAACCGCACATTTACGACGGCCAGTAGCCATAATCATTTCTTTAGAATCAGCCATTATTTAGCCTCCTTTTCAAGAACTACTGGTTTTTGAGCAGCGTGTGGGTGCTCAGGACCGCAGTATACTTTTAATTTATTGAATTG
>JAZNBJ010000098.1:0-31737 GCA_045586965.1 Candidatus Gastranaerophilaceae bacterium
GTTCAAATGATTATTGGCTTTAAAGTTGCTTGTGTCTTGAATTGTAGCGGTCGGAAGTATTCCAAAATAATCATTTCAACTGTACTCAAGAGTCCTCCAGCTGTCCTTTGCTGTCCAAACGTGGACAATTCAGTTTTGATGGGGGTTTGCTAAAATTCTAATGTCGTTTATAAAAATTGCACTTCAAATGATTATTCTAATACAGGACTTTTGAAAAACAATTTCTTAATTTTATATTGACAAAAGGCTAAATATCGTAAATAATGAAAATATAGGGAACCGGAGCATAATGGTTCAGATTATACTCCGTCCACCGTTCTCTATTCAGCAATTAAAGAACTTAAAAATAGTAGCAATACCACTGCTACTATTTTTATTAGTAATCTAATGCTCATAGTCGCACCCTCCTTTCTAGCTGAATTCCACCTAATTGCTGTGTGCTAGAGGTAGGAGCTTTAACGGCGTATTCCCTTTATATTTTGATATTAATGTACGATATTGTAGTGATTATATTATAAACTTAAAGTATTTTGAAGAGAGGAAGCATTTACTTTTTTTTGCCATCTTTTTGCATAGCTAAACAGATATTCCTGATTATCCTTATCTACCATCTCTGATTCTAGGATATATAAGTGTTGTTTACTCATAAACATTTGATTATAAAAATTATAATCTTGTAAACTCATTTTTTTAGAATTTAAAAAAATATTTATATTGTATCCAGCCATTACAATTTGATAGACATTGACATTTTTAAGCACTTTAATTGGCTGAATATAAACAGAATGATTAAACATAGCTCCTCTTGGAGCCTTGAAAATCAATATTTTAAATAAATGTTCAAAATTAGCTTCTCCTGTAAGTATTTCATAAGCTTTTTCTTCATAAGGTCCAAGATTAATATTATACAGCTCCCTTTCTGGCGAAATAGAACCTCGCCAAAGAATTGAGATAAAAAATTTTCTCAATAAATTATAATCAAAGTCCATTTCTTCCAGATGATAGATTTTATCACCATTTCTTTCATCATAAACATGATTATATATTTCTGAAAGTAAAATTCTATATCCTTCATCATCAAATTTCTTTAAAATTTTACCGTCACAATCCGCACAAAGAATATTTTTATTATCATAAATCCCATTTTGACGAAGTTTCCAAGTGCCATCATCAGGATTAAGTGCTTTATAACCCTGTTCTTTATAATTAAGATAAAAATTTTTAGGAATGATGTGAGCTTTTATCAGAGCTTTTTCTTTTCCACAAAATTTACATATCCCCATAACTCCCTCCCTGTTTATATAAGGGTGTATCCCCAAATACACCCTTATAACATTTTACTTATTTTATACTTTATATTTTTCATTGATTTCTGCGAGTTTTTTATCCAATTCGATTTCTAGTGCTGTCTTTGGTTTTGAGTTTTTACTATCATATTCTTCTAATATTCTATTAGCATTGAAGGAATCTTTAAAATATGGGAAATCATCTCTTCGCCCTTCTAATTTAACGTAAGATTCCCCATCTATCCTAAAATCGACAGCCCAAGAAGGTATATATAAATAAGTACCAACTTTAAAATCTTCACAAATTCTTTCTGTGCCTTTATCTATATAATGACAAACTAAATCTTTACCTCTTGCTGCGAGACCTTCAACAGTTTTTAAAACTTCTGGACTCTCTAAAATTCTTTTTTTAGCATAGTTAGGGATTTTTGTACCAGCAATTTCAGTTGTAAATTGTATGCCTTTAAAATTAGTATTTTGTTGGTTTTGTCTTTGACTCATATTGTATGGTCTAATTGGTGCTATTTGCATATTATATCCTTTCTTAATAATAAAAATTCCACTAATTTATATCAATATAAAACTTGTAAAAATAATTTTTGCTAGTAAATATAAAATTTATCAAACTTACTGTTCTTTCTTCTCAAACCGAGTGCCAAAATACACGGACTAAAACGGTCTTTTGATGGACTCAAATTTCCATATCACCCCATCCGCCTTCGGCACCTCCCTCATCTAGGGAAGGCAATTGAGCCAAGTCCGTAGAAAGTCCTATTTGGGAATTTTGAAAGGGTAAATCATTAAATATGATGAAAATTTTCTATTTCCCAAATCTCATGCACTAATAATAGCAAATTTATTTTTTAGAAGTTTTAAAACAAATAAAGGTGTGTAAAAGTATGAATAAAATTGTAATTAATAGTTTAAATAAAGGTGCAATTGTAGGAACAATGCTGTTGGGGCTTGTTGGATGTAGTAGAGGACCTTTACACGAAGTTCAAGACCGAAATCACACTATAATTGAAGAAGTTGATAGATTTACAAAATCAGAACTTAACAATGTTGATACACAAGGTTTGGATTTATTTAAAATTGATACTATTGAAATTTCTAAAGAAGATTTAGAAGTACCAAAAAAATTCAATACTAATATTAGAAATAAAGCTATGGTAAAAAATCCTCAAGTTTTGGTAAAAGATGAGTGGGAGTACGGCTATGCTGTTGGCCCACGTCAAACACTGTCAGGTGTTAAAACACAAGGGGGATTTGATTATCATCGTGTTAAAGAGTATGCAGGCAAATACATTGATTCAACAATTGTAGCTAAAGCTCAAAATAAAGTTTTTGCTAACGCGAACGAATCAAAATTTTATATTACTGTTGAATATTATGGAAAACCAGATAGTTCAGTTGTTGAAGTAAAATAATCTAAGCTAGTAGGGTAGACTAAAGTCTACCCTACTTTTTGTAATTATCAAACCCACTGTTCTTTCTTCTCAAACCAAGAGTTAAAATACATATAATTCGTCATTGCGAGGGCGAAAGCTCGAAGCAATCCAGCTCGTGCCGATTTTAATTGGTGTATTTTATTGTCCAGTTGTATTGTATTTTTTTGTCCGTTTTGGTTGGAAGCGGATTTTTGTAAGTTGGGCATACTTGCCCAACAATACTAAATCATGTCGGTTGGAAGTGAGTTAAAATTTAAATTTCAAACTGGACGAAAACGGACTTTTAATGGACGTTGTTTTCCATATCACCCAACCTTACTCTTCCCCATCCATGGAGGAAAGTTAGCCTGTTTCTATATTTACCCCCCCCCAAGTCCTTAAAAAGTCCCATTTAGGAATTTTGAAATCATTTCTGTTATAATTAATTATATGAATGATGAAAAAATAAAAAAGATATTTTACGAATATTATAATGATAAAAAGAAAAATGAAAATAAAACGAAGAGTTCTTTTGGTTCTATTCCGATTTTAATTATTCTGTTCAGCTTATTTATGGCAATTGCCTTTGGCTTTCCTACTACAACAATAAAATGTGATAGAACCACTAATCAATGTGTTGTATATAGAAATTTTTTCTTTAAGCCTATAAATTATGGCTATAACCATTCTCAATTCCATACTGTCTCGCTCAATAAAATACAAAACGCTGTTGCTTGGCAAGGCATTGGCCCTAGAAAACCTAATTTAGGATACAATATAGGTTTTGAATTAAAAGATTCTAAAAAGAACACATTTTATGGAAAAGAAAGAGGGGATATTCATATTCGTTGCTATTCTCTTACCAGAAAAACTGCAGAAAAATTTACAACAGAATTTAATCAATTCTTGAATAATAATGAAATTAATAAATTTAATAATACACACATACCTCTGCCAATAATAGAATTTTTCTTGATTATTTTATTTACAGTATTATTTAAATTCCATAAAAGTGGAATAATTTTGGTTGAAGATAAAGAAAAATATTCCTTAAAAGAAGAAATCGAAAGAATTCTTATTTATTCAATTGTATTATTAATACCTGTAATTTTTATAACATTTATAATTGCAAGTTTTTTATAAAATTATCAAACCCACAGTTCTTTCTTCTCAAATCGAGTGTTAAAATACACTAGCTCGTGCCGATTTTAATTGGTCGGAAGTTTAAAAAAACAAGCTGGACGAAAATGAACTTTTCTTGCACTTTTCTGCACGAAATTGCACCAATTTTGCACACTTTGCACTCTCTAGTAGGGTTGACTTTAGTCAACCAAACACTATTCTTTTTCGGTAGACTGAAGTCTACCCTACCAGCTAGCAATATTTTTTTTACAAGTTTTATAGTATTATATTTAACAAGGAGTAAATAATATGAACAAAATTAGTTTCAAAGCAAATATTCCTCTTGGTTTAAGAAAAAGATTAGAAAAAGATGCAAGCTTAAGAGGTATTGAAAAATTTGGCTATATTGAAAAATTAACAAACAAAATCAATAAATATCCAAAGTCAACAATTGATATTATTAAAAAAGGGGGTTCTAATTCTATAAAAATAACATCTGGTAAAGTTTCTAAAACTCATGCAACGACATTAAGAGGTGACAGAATAGATATTATAGAAGGAGCCTTAGAAAAAAAAGATAGTGGAACTTCATTATTAGAAGATTTATTTCAAAATATATTTTCTATCGACAAGAAATAAAAAATGTTTGTGTATCTAATATTGTTTCATTGCTGGTCAGTTGGGTGCAACCCAACTGAAATTATTAAACCTACTGTTCTTTCTTCTCAAATCGAGTGTTAAAATACAACGAGCGGAGGCTGGAGAGTTTTGCGAAAGACAAAGTCTTGAAGCACAACTCGGAATTGCCGTTCAACGCGAGTGAGCAAGAAATCTCTCTGTTTCCGATTCTTAAACAACCGAGCTGATACTTTTAAGTATCAGCTCGGTTGTTTTGGAAGTTTAGATATTTAGAATAGGTTAGTGTCGTCGAGTATAACTAGTTCTTCGTCAGCTGGGCAACCAAAGTTTCGGTCTTTTTGGGCAAGAATTTCTTCTTCGTTCATCCATTTGATTTTATTTACTCTAGTATATAAATTAGGTTCAATTGCAACATCTTTATCTAAGCGGCTATCAATATACAATCGATAAGACTTTTCAGGGTATTTTTCTTTTAGTTCTTTCATTCTTTTCTGAAGCTTTAAGAATGATGCAATATCAAGCTCGCTTGCGTCATCGTGCAGTGTAAAGCTTAATCCGTCAACTTCTGGCAAGATATCCATAATTTTTTTATTTGCTAATGCGCTATAAATAAACATTTTTGAATCAGGATTTTGACCTCGCAATTCTTCGACAACTTTTTCTAAATGTGGGTAAATTCCTGGCTCACCACCTGTTAGGACAATATCATCACCATTACTTTTGATTTGATCTAATTTGATTTTTTTAGCTTTGCTTATGACTGGATCAAAAGTATTTATACAATCTAAACATTGACGAGGACATTTCTTTGTCAAAATTACTCTATATTTTTGTCCAAAATTTACATTGTAATTAGTATTAGTGGAAAACATCAAAACCTCCGTTGCAGAATGCTTATTAAATTATCTACACGCATTGTTTAAAACAAAACGTATATCAAAATTGCTTAGAAAAAGGTCTTATGTTACAAATCTTAACAAAATAAAAGCTTTTTGTATTCTTTTCATAAAAAATGTGGCGGTTGTTTTCAACCGCCACAAGATATTTTTCTGTATTTAAACTAGTCTTCTTTTTTGGAATAGATTGCACGATATTGTAGAAACATTATTGCAATAAGTAGTGGAAGTAATGATTCTCCACCTTCTTCAAATATTTTCATTGCAAAACGGATTGGCTCTGCCAAGTTTCCACCTGTTGCTTTTAAGAACTCTGCAGGGAATCTGTCAATAATTTGAGTTAATACCATCCAAATAAAGAATGTTACTGATGTCCAAGGAATAGCTTCAAATTTAGTAAGTCCTTTAACTAAGTATTTGAAGTTTTTGATTAAAATGTACAAAAATACGACTAAAATTAAGCCCATAACAAAGCCAGCAATGATTTTTTCATAAAGCGGGTTGTTAGGGTTGGTGAAAAATCTTATTTTTGTAACAACTGTATCGTGTGAAGTTAACCAGCCTTGTGCGCCCATATCACGTAAAATCATTGTGATATAAATGAATACAATTGCTGCATAAGTTTTGATTTTTGACGAGTCTGATAAGAAATCTTTTGCACAGCAAAAAATAATACCGCCACCAAAACCATAAAATAAATAAGTTAAAACTTCTGTTGCTCCAACTTTTTGGATATCAAAAGGTCCAAAAATAGCACGGCAAATGTAGCTTATGCCAAAATATATTGACATAGCAACCAAGATAAATAAAACACCAAAAACAGGTGATTTAAACATTTTGCTTTCCATAAATTTCATAAAGCCTCCAAAAAACTTAATTCTCTAATATCTCTAATAATTTCAGTATCTATATTTTAGACCAAAAATTTGTATATTTGCAAGTTCTCAAATTTTTATTTAGCAAGTTGTTTTTCTCTTTTTACAGCTGCAAGTTTTTCTTTGTATATTTTTCTATATTCAGCAGTAGCAGTGAAAACAACGTCGCTTGATGAGTTTAGAGCGGTCTCCAAGCTATCTTGAAGTACTGAAATAATGAAACCTATTCCAACAACTTGAATTGCAATTTCGTTAGAAATTCCAAAAAGCGAACATGCAGAAGGAATTAATAGAAGTGATCCACCTGCAATACCTGATGCACCGCAAGCGGCGAATGTTGCCAAAACACTCAGGATTACTGCAGTTGTAAATGAAACCTCTATGCCTAAAGTATGTGCTGCAGCGAGAGCCATAATTGTAATAGTAACAGCACCGCCACTCATATTGATTGTTGCGCCTAGTGGGATTGAAACGCTATACATATCTCTGTCTAAATTCAGTTTTTCACAAAGTCTCATATTAACAGGAATATTAGCAGCAGAACTTCTTGTGAAGAATGCTGTAATACCGCTTTCTTTTAAACAAGTGAGAATAAGCGGATATGGGTTACGTTTCGTCAATGTTGCAATAATAATCGGATTTGTAATCAAAGCTACGATAAACATACAAACCGCTAAAAGCAGGATTAGTTTTCCGTACTGCTGGAAGATTTCTACACCATTGTTTGATACTGAATGATAGACCAATCCCATAATACCGAATGGTGCTAAATTGATTATCCAAGCAACAATTTGTGAAACAGAAGTTGAAAAATCTTTTAACATATTTTTTGTGCTGTCTGAAACAATATCTTTGAGCGCAAGGCCTGTAATAATTGCCCAGAAAAGAATACCCAAATAGTTGCTTTCAGATAATGATGAAATAGGGTTAATAACAATTTTAACTAGCAAGTTATGTAAAATTTCGCTTAATCCTTGTGGAACAGCTCCTACTTCTTGCACTTCTGTATTAAGCGTAAGTGTTTGTGGGAATAAAAAGCTTGCCATTACAGCAGTAATTGCAGCTAGAAATGTTGAAAACATATAAAGTGAAATTACTGTTCGGAACTTTCCGCCAGCACTTTTTACGCCTTGAGCAAGTGAGCTCATTACTAAAATTAATACTAGCATTGGCGCAATAGCTTTTAAAGCCCCAACAAATAAATCCCCTAAAACGCTTATCCATTCCATTTTTGGAATAAATATCGCCAAAGTTACACCGATTATAATCCCTATAAAAATTCTCAAAACAAGGTTTGTCTTGTTGTATTTTTCAACTATTTTCTTAATATCCATAAGATTTATTATACTATAAAGAATAAAAAACCGACTAATTAGTCGGTTTTTCTTTACAATTTGCGAACAGAATCCACATCTAATTCAGTTGTGTTGTATTTTTTCTCAACTTCGCCTACTAGCTCTAATTTGTCTTGAGTATCTGCTGATACATCGCCCCACTTGTCATCGTCAATTTCTACTGTCATAGTACCTGTTGAATCTTTAAAAGTGTATTTATCATCTGATAAGCGCTTAATAATATTACCTTGGATAGAAACATATGCGTTGTTGTTCATTTTTAGAACTTCTGCAATATTAGATTTTTTAACAGCTGCAGAGTCTTTAAACCCACCGTGCGCTGCAAATACTATTCCTGCTGAGACTCCGACGAGCATTAATACTGACAAAATTTTTTTCATTGAAAAATCTCCTATTAATTTGTACATAAAATTATATTTTTAATAGTAAAAATTTTTAAACGCCAAGTTGGATAAAAGCAAAGGGTAAGCTTGAATTGTTAAGCAAAATTAAAAATCTTTACAAAATGCTGAAAGCCTGTGATAATCCCTAATAGAATAGAATAGAATGGAATGGATACATTTTGTTTTTTTACCCTAAAGTTCTTGAAAATTATGCCGTAATACATTTTGTAAGATAGTTTATAAAAGGAGTAAAATTATGACATCTCTACGCAAAATGTATACTAAGGAAATGCTTTTAGCTAATACAAGTCTTGAAAATTTAAGAAAAACTGAAGCAGGGCAAAAAGCTCTTGAATTAGATAAAGCTGATGGTAAGTATGATGGAAAAATCTCTGCAAGTGTTTGGAATGAATATGCAAAGGGTTATGGTGGTAATGAAATCCAAAATGAAATAGATGTTGTTGATGCGATGAATTCTATTACAACATATAGTGTCAGGGCAGAAGCTAGAGAAAGACAAGCCGATATTGAAAGAACACAACAAGAAGCTCTTGAAGATTTTAGTGAACATAATAACGAGAAAAAAATAGATTTTGGTCTAGAATAATTGTTCGTAGCGTATAAGTTGGGTTTTAATCCGAACAAATACAATAAATAAAAAGAGGTCAATAACTTGACCTCTTTTTATTTACGCCTGCCGCGATTGTCTTGACTAAACTCCTTCACTGGATGGGGAAGGTTGGGATGGGGTGACTTTGATGCATAACTGCGCCTCGCGCTAAACGGCACCGCTCATACTTGCAGAAAATTCTGACTTATGCAAGTTGCTACGCAACTTATGCAAATCAAAATTTTCTGACGCGTATTTCGTCTCTCCTTCACTGCGTTCAGTCGTGCCTTTGCTCGGCTTGTCGAACGCCAACAGGGCAAAGCCCTGAGCTTTCTCATCTTAACAAGGGGGTAAATTAAAAGAGGATACGAATTTCGTATCCTCTTTTAATTTACGCCTGCCGCGATTCGAACGCGGGACCCTCTGCTTAGAAGGCAGATGCTCTATCCAGCTGAGCTACAGACGCATATCTGTTTTCGCTCTTTTCGGCTTTCACCTTACTAATCTAAGATAACACATCAACAAAAATTTGCAAGAGGAAAATTAAAAATTACTTTAACGAAAATTTTACTTTTTTATATATCAATCAAATTCTCTGCATCAATAGAGTTTTTCTTAAACTCTTGTCTATTCATCTCTTTCGCAAGCTCGCTTGCTTTTGTTTGAATTTTGCTTCTTGTAATTATCATTGGTATTGTGTCGTCATCACTCTCACTGCCAAAATCCTTTATAATGCTTGGAGTAGAATTTTTGTTTGATAGTTTTAACCTACGAGTACTAAGTCTTTCAAAACCTAAGCCTTCATAAAAATATGTTGCAAAAGATTTTTCTGGTACTTCCGAGCGTACAAAAACATCTCTAAAACTATCTTTTTTTACTGTGTGAAAATATTCTCCCACAAGCGCTTTACCAACTCCTTTAAGCTTTTCGTTGCCTGTAGGGTTCCAAGTTACTAACCAATCCATCTCTGTCTCATTTCTACCTGAGTTATGACGGGAAGAATATACATAAGCTTCGTCTTTAGCATACATTTTTGGTACATTTGCAACAAAAATTCCACAAGGTTTATTGTTATAAGTAGCAATAAACATTTTTATTTTATCCATTTTGGGTAAGTTGGAGTCTAAAATTTCTATAATCGTTTTGGTTGCATAAACCATTATTTCTTTGGCGCTAACGCTTTCGTTTTTTTGTTTTTCAATGTAACCTAAAAACTTTTGCATAAAGTCTAAATCATTTTTCTCTACTGATATTATAGAAATATTTTTAGCTTTGTTTTTAGCATTTGTACAACGCCATTGGCTTAAAAGTTTGGCATTAAAATTTGGATTATAATTTGATTGGGACGATACTTTCATAAGTTACTTTTACCATTATTTAAGAAAAAATTCAACCCACTTGATTAAATCTGAAATCTCATAAGGCTTTGGTAAATACAAATCCGCACCGCTGCTTAGAATTGTTGATTTGTCGTGCGTGTTTGATGTTACAATGAATTTTGTATTTGCAAATTTTGCTTCTTGTTTTAATTGTTTAACGTATTCAAGCTCTTCAAGGTTATTTCCGCTATCTAAAATTATTATTTTAGGCTGAATAGCTGATTCTAAATTGACATTTTCGTCAATGTCATATCCTTGAAGTTCAAGAGTTGTCCTAATGAGGAGTTTTAACGAATCATCAGGTTCTTTGATAAAAATATTTCTATTTAAGAATTCTTCAATAATAGAGTCTTTACCACTAATTTGCGGTCTTTCGATTGCATAATTTGATCCGTAAGGTAGTTTCGCAAGTTTTTTAGCAGAGTACAATCTTTCTAATAAAGAATCTACTGAAGATATTAGATTAAACCCTTCAATTATTCCACCGATAAGTAAGGATACAAAATTAACTCTCATTCCAGCAAATTGTTCGCCTTTAAGCATCATATAGCCTCTTTGTGCATCTGCTTCAGAATAAAATTTTGGAACGACTGTATCAAAAGCAAAAGTTAAAAATTCTGCTAATTTTTCTGCGCTAAACTTGCTTGTCACTATTATTATGTTTGAATCGTCTAGAAGTCCTATAAAATCGTTTTCATCAAGTGCAGATTTTGCAATTGCAATGACAGTTTGTAATATTTTGTCAGCAGCAACTTCAGAATATACGGTTTTGTATTCTTTAAGATTTTCGATACTTGTAATTAAAACAGCTTTGTTTTCTTCTTTGAGGGTTCGTTTTAAGACTTTTCTTACAAATTTTTGGTTTGGAAGTAAAGTCTTTGTATCTAAGTTTAACTCAACATCCCGTCTTAAGTGAGCTTTTATTCTCGTTTTGAATTCGTCTATATTAACAGGCTCGCTGATGAAATCGTCTGCACCGTTTTCTAAAACGTTTATTCTATCTAGATAATCTGCTGATTTTGACAAACCTATAATTATAGGGCGAAAGTTAAAAGTCAGAGCTCTGATTTTTTGGCAAAAAGAGCTTAGGTCTTCGTCAATACTATCAGAAATTATTATCATATCAGGTTCGAGTTCTTGAACTGCAGCAATGCCATCTTTAAGAGTATTGGTAATAACCGTAATTGCTTCTGTTGAATCAATACATTTTTTATATTTTGCAGGTAATTCTTTCCTTTTATCGATAATTAAGACTGTTGAAAGCATTTCAATGCCTCCTCTTGGTCATAAAAAGGAAATTCTACCCAAAACTCTGTACTTAAATTTGGAATACTATAAGCAGAAATTGTTCCATTCATAGCTTCAACCAAGTTTTTAGTAATATATAGTCCAAGCCCATTACCTTGGGTGTTGCTAGTTAAATGGTTTTCTAGTCTGACAAATTTTTCAAATATTTTTTCTCTTGCCATTGGGTCAATACCGACTCCGTGGTCAATTACTTTGATTGAAATTTTATCTGCAGAGGCAAAAGACGTTGATATTATAATATCTTTATCTGGAGCAGAATATTTGCAAGCGTTGTCAAGCAAGTTTGTCATAATTTGCTGGAATTTATCTTCATCCAGTCTTGCTGGTGGTAAATTTTTGTTGAATTTGGTAATTATTTTATGTTCTCTATATTTTTGGCTGATTAATTGAATAACTTTTTCGATAGAAGAATTTACGTTAACTTCTTTCATAATTGGTTTGTCTGAGCTCATTCTAGAAACAGTTAATATGTTTTCAACAAGGTTGATTAAACGATTCGATTGTTCTTCTATAATTTTAATGAACTTTTTTTTGTTTTCTTCATCAATCTTGTCCCAAGAATTCAGCAAAGTCTGAGAAAACCCTCTTATACTTGTAAGAGGGGTTCTCAATTCGTGTGAAACTGTTGATATAAATTCGTTTTGAATATCGTCCATAATAAAATTCCATCCCCTTTTTTGCTTATCCCCTCGCCCCTTGAGGGAGAGGGAAGAATTTCTTACCGAACTTTGTGAAGTTAGAAATTCGGGTGAGGGGTATGCCTGTTTTTATTCTTCCATAAATAATGTTTTAGCTTCTTCGATTGCATCGCATAAAACATCTAATTGATCTGGTGCAAAAGTAACGCCTTTTTTAGTTGGCAACCAAGTTGCGCCTTCATCAGTTGTGTAGAAAATTCTTAAGTTGAAATAAGATTTTCCTCTATATTCTGAAACTGAAATTTGTAACTGTTCAGTATCTGTTCTTTGAATTGTAGCTAAAATTTTTGCTTCTGCCATTGTCTTTACCTTTCTATTTCCTAATTTTGTTTGAAGCCATTATCAATTGCTTCTTTAGCGTTTTCGCTATAAGCCCTTAATCTTCCGTTGTTTAATAAATCAAAATTATAAACATCTCTTTCTACGTGGTTAGGTCCTGTTTCTGGACCGTTTACATCTATAAATACAGAGATAAACTTATCAGTTGGTTTGCCTTCGTTTTTGTATGGAGTACTAAAAGAAATAGAGGCTCTAAGTTTATCAAGTCTGTATTTACCACTATGTCCATCTATTTCAGTAAGTCCTAGTGGAGTAATGAAGTCATCTTCACTAGGCATATTACCACTCTTATCAAGCATATCGCTAAAAGTTGTAACAGCAGGTTTTTCAGGATGTTCTGCAATATAGCTTTGCATCATATTTTGAGCTCCAAGTTCGATCTGTTCTACAGCTCGTCCAACAGTAGCATTAGTTTGTGCATTGTTAACAGCATTATAAACTTGCGGAATTGATATTGCTGCAATTACGCCAATGATAGTTAATGAAAGCAATACTTCTGCTAATGTAAATGCAGATTTAAAATTTTTCATATAAAAAGGTCTCCTATTCTTATATCAAATATTATAACACATGTTATAAAAAAAATAAGTTTTTCTGGAAAGTTTTTCAATGTAATATTGTTTTATTTCTAAATCTTAACAATTTGTCTATAATTATTGTTTGGGTTATTATGAAACTATGGACAAGGGGAAGATTGTTGTAGTAGATGATGAAAAGATTGTTACGTCCGCATTCAACACGTTATTGAAGGTGGAAGGCTTTTCTGATGCTCACTTTTTTAATAATCCGAAAGAAGCCATAGAATTTTTAAAAGAAAATCAGCCCGATTTAGTTATTTCAGACTTTTTGATGCCAGAAATGAATGGTTTAGAATTTTTAACTGAGGTGAAAAATTTATACCCTGAGGTTAGTCGTATACTTTTGACAGGCTATGCAGATAAAGAAAACGCAATTCGTGCAATAAATGAAGTTGGGTTATATCGCTATATTGAAAAGCCTTGGAATAATGATGATTTAATCATTAATATAAAAAATGGGATTGAAAGAAGCTATTTATTATCTCAGCTAAGACAAAAAATTTCAGAATTAGAAGTTGCTAAAAAAGAGTTAGAAAAGTATTCGCACAATTTGGAACAGCTTGTAGAAGAAAGAACTGCTGATTTAAGACAATCAAATGCGAAGTTGGAAGGTGTTGTAAATTATTGTGCTGATGGCATTGTAATACTTAATGAAGACGGGATAATTGAGCAAGTAAATCCTGCTTGTGAAAATTTAGTTGGTTTGGTAAATGAGAAGATTGTAAAAGCTTCAATTGATGATTTTTTATTTAGCAAAAAAACTTTTATTTCAAAAGAATTGCATAATGTCGAAGAAAACGAGTTATTCTTAAGAGATTTTTATATCAAAAATCCTTTAAGCAATAATATTACGCCTGTTGAAATAAGTTTTGCAAGAATTAATCCTGATGATGATTTCAAACGCTTTGTTGGCGTAATCAGAGATGTAACTGAACAGAAAAAAGCTGATAGATTACGAGACGACTTTATTGCAACATTAACTCATGATTTAAGAACTCCACTTCTTGCAGCTATTCAGACATTGAAATTCTTTTTGGATGGCGCAGTTGGAGAATTGGATGATAGACAAAGGTTGTTGCTTTCAACTATGCAAAAAAGCAATGAGGATTTGCTAGGTTTGGTGAACGCTCTTTTAGAAGTTTATAAATATGATGCTGAAAAGTTGATTTTGAATAAGAGTGAATTTGATATTTATGAGTTAGCTGAACAGGTTTATAATGAGTTAAAACCTTTATCAGATACAAAAAATATAGATTTTGCTATTGATTGTGCGGATACTAAAATTTTGATTAACGCTGATAAATCAGAATTGCGTAGAGTTATATGTAATCTATGCGGTAATGCAATAAATTATACTCCTGAAGGTGGAAAAGTTGTTATTACGATTAAACAGGAAGCATTAGATTTAATATTTTCAGTTTCAGATACAGGTTGTGGAATTCCTACTGAAGATATTCCAAATATGTTCCAAAGGTTTTCTCAAGGAACTAGCAAGAAACGCTCTGCTGGTACAGGTTTGGGATTGTATCTTTCAAGGCAGATTATTGAATCTCATGGCGGAAAAATTTGGTTAGAAAGTAAGGTTGATAAGGGTAGTGAATTCTCATTCATATTGACTGATACGATTGTTGTTAATGAATTGGCGGGAGCTTAAAATGATAAATGTACTTTTGGTAGAAGATCATGAATTATATAGAATGGGACTTTCAATGCTTTTAGAAAAAGCTGAGGATATAAATCTTGTGGCAGAAGCATCTGATGGCATAGAAGGTGTTAAAAAAGCTCGTGAATTTTCGCCAAATGTTATTTTAATGGATATTGGGCTTCCTAATATGGATGGAATTGAGGCAACTCAAAGAATAAAAGATTTCTTACCTGATACAAAGATTTTAATTTTTACTTCACGTGACAGTGAACACGATGTATTTGAATCATTCAAAGCCGGTGCTGACGGGTATATCATGAAAGGTGCTTCGCCAGAACAAACTATTAGTGCTATAAAAGCGGTGAATGAAGGAATTGGCTGGATTGATTCTGCAATTGCTAAAATGGTATTTTCAAGTTTGCAGGGTGTAAACACAATAAAATCTTCATCATCTGTTATTGATATGGATAAAAAAGGTAAAAATTCTTATGGTTTAACAGAAAGAGAATTAGACGTTTTATCTTTGATGGTTGACGGTTTAACTAATCCACAAATTGCTGATAAATTGGTTATTACAAAAGCAACTGCAAAAGCTCATGTTCATAGTATTTTACAGAAACTTTGTGCTGCTTCAAGAACGCAAGCAACAGTTCTAGCAATGAAAGAAGGGCTTGTATAGATGATTGAGGCAATGGCTGGAGCTGTAATGGCAGCAAAAATACAATTTGCGCAAATGAAATATCCTTTTATTAAGAAAAAGGATAGAACTGTTGCTGAATGTGTTTACCAAAACGAAGTTGATAAAATTGAAGTAACAGAGGAATATGAAAAAAGTTTACTTCCAGAGTCAGGATATATGACAGTGGAAGAATACGAAGCTAAATCTAGAGCAAAAACTCGCAAAGATATAGCAGAAGAGATTAAAGGTGGCGAGTTACCTAAAGATTCAAATATGATTTATGTTCCTCAGAGAACTTTTAGGCTAGTTAAATATAATGATCCAGTTGGTAGTCCTGAATTATCGCTACCAAGAAAACTGAATTTTGATAGACAAATAAATGCGCAAGGTATAATTTCTGGTGACAGAACAATGCTTGTTTATCCAGCTGTTTATTATTATGCTCAATCAGATTGTACGTCTTGTGATTTATTTTTAATAAAATTAGATTCATCAATGACAGATACAGAAAGAGTTAAGAAAGCTAATATCGTTGAAAAAGAAGACGAACCTTTAATTTCAACTTCAAAAGACATTGATATAAAATTTGTATTCAGAACGCTTACGCCAGTTGATTTTTCTGCTGATAATAAAAAACTTGTAGTAAAAGAAAAAATTGGCTATCGTCATGACGGTATTTGGAAAACTGATTTATGGGTCTATGATTTTGAGACAAAAACTGCAACAAAGATTCCACAGATAAGAGAAGCTATCATTGATTATTGGGCGCAAGTTGGCGGCTTGGACTTTGAAGAAAATCGCTGGGATATTTATCCAATGGGATTTGATGCGAATGATGATAATCGTGTTATTTTATCAGCTTATGCGTACACTGGTGAGGTGCCTAAATTTTTGGGTACTTGGAGTATTGATGTAGAAGGTAATAATGCTAAATTAGAAGATTTGGAAGGCGCTAGTGTTCCAGTATCTATTGTTGGGTATAAATTGGCTGAGGATTCTTTAAAAGAAATGTCAGAAATTGAATTTGATGCTAAGCAAGCAAAAGAAAAAGAAGAAATTGAAGAAGATAAAATAAAACAAGCTGAAAAAATTGATAAAAAGATTAAAAAATTAGAGTATCAACGCAAAATTCATCAGATGGATATGGAAACTTGGATGAAAGTTCAAGAAAAAGTTCAAGAACGCAAAGATATGAAGAAATAATATTAATATTACCAAAATTCTCCTTTACCTGCTAAGAGAAGATGTCTAAGAGCTCTAATATATGCCACGCCGAAGCTTTTTAATTCTTTTTTTAAATAAATATGAAAATTAGAAATTTTTTGTCCTGATTTATCATAACGTTCTAGGTAGTTAATTTTATTACAGGCTTCAAAATAATCTACACTAACTCTAGGTTTTGTTAAATTTTCTTCTTTGTAATAAATATCTTTTTTATATGTTACATAATCATTTCTTTCACAAAAAATATCAGAGGATTCATCTAAACCAAATGCTATATAGGAATCCCGATGATTATAAAAACCACTAAATATAGCTACATTGATATTTTTTTTATTAATAAGTTCAAAATAATTACGCATTTCTGCAGGTACGTAATATTTAGTACCTACATTATATTCTGGTATCTCATAAGAATAAACAACCGGAATTTCGTTTTCAGGTGATAATGATCTTTGGTGCGTAAAAAACTTCCAAAAATCTGAATCCATTTTTTTCATATAATCACTACCAACCTTAAAAGTATCAGGAATAGTTTCTACTTCAGCTTTTAATTTAGTAAAAGCGTTGTATATGTCATTCTTTGAATAGAATCTCTGTTCAAAAATCTTTGAAAATAGTTTATGATAAGATTCTTTTGATTTAAAATTTATTTGATTATTTTGGATAGAATATATTTTCATAATAATACACTTTCCTTGAGATTGTAACATAAAAATCTTTTTCAATATTTGTATAATCTACTAATTTACAAAAATTAATAATAGCGCAAATTTTAGTTAATAAATGTTTTAATATTAATGGTGAAATTCTATTTTGAAAGTGTGTAATGACTGATTTTGGTGCGTATAATAAAAAATATTATTATTCTACACAAGACGGACACTATTATAAACGTAAAAGCCCTGAAGCTGCTCAAGTTGGATATGTATTGGCTGGTGTCGCGTCTTATTTAGTTTACAAAGCTTTACCTTCGTTTTCAAATCCATTTTTAAATCAAGTAAAGAAAGAGCACAACAATAACCATCTTTATAAAGACGTTTTTGAAAGATCGGTGCATAATTCAGGTCTGGCAGAAAAAGGTCTTAGGTTTCTTAATACTCAACCATCACCTGCAGATAATTTTAAAATAAAAAATGGTATGAGAGAGGCTGTTGAGCATTTGGATATTAAAGAAGGTCTCAATGCTTGTTATATTCCAGATGCAAAAGTCGTTATGTTGAATGCTGATAAGGCTACGATTAGTGGCTTTCATGAGCTCGGTCACGCAATGAATCATTTGAATAGCAAATTTGGTCGTTTTTTACAGAAATTAAGAAAACCTGGATATGCTATTGCAGGTTTGATGGGTACAATTGCTTTGATTTCGAGGAAAAAACCAGAGGGTGAAAAGCGTAATGCATTAGATTTTGTACAAGATAACTGCGGTAAAATCGCATTTCTATCGCTTATGCCAACTGTTATTGAGGAAGCAATGGCAAGTCATAAAGGTATAAAGCTTGCCAAAGAAAATGGTCTTTCAGAAGCTCTGGTTAAAAACTTGAAAAAATTCTATGGCAAGGCTTTATTAAGCTATGGCGGTTATGCGTTAGTAACAGGTTTAGCTGTTTTTGTGGCAAGTAAAATTACCGAAATTTTTACTCGCCCGCAAAGGATTAATTAGTCTACTCTTTCTGCAAGTTCTTTATCCATAAGATAAAGCGCAACTTTATCTTCTCCAAACAGTTCGAGACGTTTAATTATATTTTTTACGTTTTCTTCCTCTTCTATTTGTTCAGCAATAAACCAATCAACGAAGTTTAATGTTGTTCTGTCGTTTTCTTCTTCGGCCTTTTGTGCAATATTCATAATTGCGTTTGTGATACATTGTTCGTGTTCGTAAATATGATTAAATATTGAAATAATGCCATTAAATTCAAATTCTGGTGTACGAATTTGTTTTAGGGTGACAAAACTATCACAGTTTATTAGATAATCAAATATTTTTAGGCCGTGTTCAACTTCTTCTTTAGCTTGAAGCTTTGTCCAAGAAGCAAAACCATTTAGGCCAAGCTCTTTTAAATGCGCAGACATTGAAAGATATAAATACCCTGAATAAAACTCTTTGTTTATTTGTTCGTTTAAAATTTCATTTATAGAATTACTGATTTTCATTATTTATTCCTCCATAAGTTATGAATATTACATAGTTCTATCGCTTCTTCAGAATCGAAATCGCTTATATCAAATTCAGCAGTTTGGTTAGGGCAAAGGTATTTGAGTCTTATTTCTGTCTTGTCTTTAGAGAATGCTTCTATAAATTGAATATAGTGTTCATTAGTCATCGGATGTTTTTCAAGTCGAATGACTTTTTTACCATTTTCTTCGAGGATTTGAGGAACGTGTTTTTCGCCTAATTCATCTTCTTTGAATTGAGCTTGAAGATGTTCCATGTTCTCTCCACAGCAGACCAAATCACCCATTCCGTTTAGCAAAACTTGTACAACATTGCCGCAAATATGGCATTTGTAGATTTCTAATTTTTCAGTCATAGCTTGTCCTTTCTTTTTCTTACATATTAAAACTTCATATAAAAAGTTCATTGTAGGGATGGGCAATTTATGGTATTATTTAGCTATGGACAACTTTTTTAATAAATCGACAGCAAAACCAGAAACACCTTTGACAAATCAGTATGATGATTTGAAAAATAATTATCAGCAAATTTTTATTGAAGCTGCGGAAGCTATTCGAGCTGCAGTAAATAAATTTAAGCCTGATGATCCGTGTAAATTTTGTTCAAATAAAAATTGCAATGTAGAGATTAAGGATGTTTTTGCAAATTTCCCATCAGGTTGTCCTTATAGAGATTGGCAAATTAAGATATTAAGTTATTTAGCTAACGAATATAGAGATCGACTTAAAGCTGAATACAAATCTATAATGGATAAAAAATGCGAATATGAGTGCATAAGATGCGGTAATTGCTGTAGATTAGCTGTTAGCGAATATTCATATGAACAGTTAAAACAAAGGGCAATTAGAGGCGATAAATTCTCTAAAGATTTTGTGTCTGTATTTGTTCCATATGAAAGTGAAGAAAAAGCAAAACAAGCTAATCCTGAATACTTTGATTTACTCAACGAACTAGTTGAAGATCAAAGAACTTATTACTATTATTGTCCAAAGTTGGTTAATAATGAATGTTCAGATTATGAAAATAGACCTGATATTTGCAAGGATTTTCCACATAATCCGCTTAAATTATTGCCATCAACTTGTAGCTTTAATGCTTGGAGAAGAGATGTTGCAAAACGTTCAATGTTATTGAAAGCAAAGACTGATATTATAGAATTTTATAAATCTAGATTGGGTTAAGGGATTAAAAATGATTACATTATCTGGGTTAAGATTACAGGAATTAGAAGATTTAACAGAACAAATAGGTGCGACAAAGTTTCGTGCTAAGCAAATTCATAACTGGATTTACGCAAAGTCAGTGTCTACGATAGATGAAATGACAAATCTTTCAAAAGATTTTAGAGAAGAATTGAAATCAAAAGCTGTTGTTACAGAATCAAAGATTAAAGTGAAACAAGTAAGCTCAGACGGTACAATAAAATATTTGATAGAATATCCTGATGGTGAATGTGTTGAAACAGTTTTGATGCGCTTTAATAATCGTGCAAATTTAACAGCTTGTGTAAGCTCTCAAGTCGGCTGTGCAGTGAATTGTTCATTTTGTGCAACTGGCAAAAGAGGTTTTATTAGAAATCTTACTTATCAAGAAATTATTGAACAAGTTTTAACTATTCAACGAGATACTGGTTTGAAAGTTACAAATGTTGTATTTATGGGACAAGGCGAACCTTTGTTAAACTTACAAAATGTCTTGAAAGCGTTAGAAATTTTTAATGATGATTTTCAAATTGGTGCAAGAAGAATAACTCTTTCTACTAGTGGTATTGTTCCTAAAATATATGAACTGGCAGAATCAGAACTACAATCAACTCTGGCAATTTCTCTGCATGCACCAAATCATAAGCTTAGAGCTGAATTAATGCCAATTGAGAATAAATATCCAATTGATGAGCTTAAAAAAGCATTGCTTAATTATGTAGAAAAAACAGGTAGAAGAATTACTGTTGAATATATTTTAATACACGGTTTTAATGATACTGTTGAAGTTGCAAAAGAGTTAGCTTATCTTTTAAAAGATTTGAAATGCAATATAAATCTTATTCCGTATAACAATGTGAATGATACTAAGTATAAAAAATCGACAAATAATGACATTATGAGATTCAAATACTTGCTTGAACATTCTGGTAAAAAGGTTACTGTTCGCCTAGAACGTGGTGCTGATATTGATGCTGCTTGCGGACAATTAAGTGGCAGGGGTAAAGGTGTAAAGGGGTAAATGTAAGGGTTGAAAGTTCCATTTACAAGTTTAAAAGAGGATATTAAGACGAGGAGTTATGAATAATATTTTTGAGAAAAATTTATCTGCATTAAAGCTTAAAAATCCAAAATTAGCGGAAGCTATTAGCTTACATGTGCTTTCTGAAATGCCAAAATTGGTTCAAGAAAATGGTGCTTATAATATTTTTTATAAAGAAAAATTTGTGCATAACCAACAAAGCCCTTTGGGGGAGGCTCAAGAAATATTTTTCAGAGCGCAAAACTCGCCAGTAGCAATTCATGTTATATATGGTCTAGGCTTGGGATATTTATTTCAAGTTGCGAGTGCAAATTCAAAAGGCACAATTATTTTATATGAACCAGATTTGAATCTTTTGTGGTTTGCTTTTACATTGGTTGATTTTTCTCAAGATATTATGAAGAAGAATGTGTATATTGCATCAGATTTTGATACTGTTGCAGAATATCTTCATAAAAAATCCGGCATGGATAATTCTCCAGAATTATTATCTTTACCTTCACAAAGAGCTTACGATCCGCTTGCGTTTGAAGATTTAGTTAAGAAGTTTAAGGATTTGATAGGTACTTTTGTTTTAAATCTTAAATTTACAAAAGAAAAGTTTTATCCGTCACTAAAATTTTTATTGCGAAATATAAGAAATTTAAAAAAAGAAATTCCGCTTTTGTATAACAAAGATATTTTGAAGGGTAAAACAGCGGTTGTGGTATCAGCTGGGCCAAGTTTGGATAAAAATATAGAAGTACTGCAAAAAAATAGAGATAAATATGTTTTGTTTACAGTTGGAACTGCTGTTAAGACTTTGTATAAGCATAATCTAAAACCTGATTTTTTATGTCTAATAGAAACTTATGATTCAACACGTCAGCTTGAAGGATTGGATTTAACGGAGGTAAATTTCATAACTGAACCGTATTCTCATCCTAATTTAAGAAAATTTAATTTTAAAAATGTTTTTTCTCATATAGGTTCTAATATGCCTGTAAACCATTTTTGGGCAAAAGTTTGTGGTGAAAAAATTGACGAGTATTCCTCTCGTGGAACAGTATCTTACACTGCGTTAAATTGTGCAAGACTATTGGGATGTTCAAAAATTATACTTGTAGGTCAAGATTTAGCTTATACAGAAGGTCAATGCTATAGTAAAGAGTCTTCTTATAAGGATTTGATTTGTAAATTTAATGAAGAAGCTAATAAATGGGAAATTACTGCAAAAGATTTGGAAAGCTATGCTCAAGCCTTATCACCTTCTGAAGATGAAAATTTGCGTTTAAGAGAAGCTAAACACCGTTTGGAAAAATTGAATAAATCTTTGTATTATGTAAAAGGAATTAAAGGTGATATGTTGCCGACGGAATCCGTCTATGCAGCTTTTGTAAGTTTACTTTCTGATTTTACCAAGACTTATAATGATAGAAAATATATAAATACGTCTCTTATCGGTGCGCAAATTGATGGCTTTGAGAATATGTCATTGGAAGAAGCTTTGCAAGGTGCTGAGAGTATCGGTAAGTATGAAATAAAAACAGAATATAAATTTGATGAAAACAAATTTCAAGATAGTTTAAAAAAAGAATTAGATCTGCTAAAATCAGCGGTAGAATATATGAAAAAAGCTAGTTCTGTTGCAAAAGGGCTGAAAAATAATTTATTAAGGTGCAAAAATGTGAACGCTGATATATTAAAAGATTTAAAAAAAATAATTCAAAATTATATTATTTTGACAACTGAATATACCTCAAAATCAGTATTATTTGATTTTATTACAATATCAAACAAAATTGATATTGATTATGAAATGAAAATGACAACAGATTTTAATTATTCTGCAGTTATGAATTTATGTACAAAATTATTCAAATTTTACAATAGCGTAGAAGCTAGGGTTGAAGAAATTGAAGGGTTAATTAATGAAAGTATTGATACAAAGGGTTAAAAGAGCTTCAGTAACGATTGATAAAGAGCTGTATTCAAGTATTGATAAAGGTATTTTGGCACTTGTTGGGATAGAAAAAGGTGATACGTTAGAGCAAGTGCAAAAATCTGCGAAGAAGATTGCAAATTTAAGAATTTTCCCTGATGAAAACGATAAAATGAATTTGTCTATCCTTGATGTAGAAGGTGAAATGCTTGTCGTTTCTCAATTTACACTTTGTGGTGATTGCAAAAAAGGTACGAGACCAAGCTTTGATAAATCAGCTCCACCTCAAATTGCCAATGAATTGTATGAAGAATTTGTGAAAGAAATTCAAAACTATGGAATTAAAACACAGACAGGAAAATTTGCAGCAATGATGGATGTCGAATTAATCAACGACGGCCCTGTAACTTTTATGATTGAAACTTAATGGATATAAAGATTTTACTAAGATTTTAGAAATAAAAATATTTTAGTGATATTGTATTAAATATACAGTTATGGAGAGATTTAACAAATGAATGAATATTTAAAAAGAGTATTAGAAGAAGTTGAAAAGAAAAATCCTTATGAATTAGAGTATTTACAAGCGGTTAAAGAGGTTTTATCAACGGTTGAACCGATTTTAGATAAACATTCTGAGTATGAAAAATTATCTCTTTTAGAAAGAATTGTTGAGCCTGAAAGAATTATAACTTTTAGAGTTCCTTGGATTAATGATAAAGGCGAAGTTGTTGTTAACCGTGGCTATAGAGTGCAATATAGCTCTCTTATCGGTCCATATAAAGGCGGTTTGAGATTTCATCCGTCTGTAAATCAAAGCATTATGAAATTTTTAGGCTTCGAACAAATTTTCAAAAATGCTCTTACAGGTTTGCCAATTGGTGGTGGTAAAGGTGGTAGTGACTTTGATCCAAAAGGTAAATCTGATAGCGAAATTATGCATTTTTGCCAAAGCTTTATGACTGAATTATATCGTCATATAGGACAAGATGTTGACGTCCCTGCTGGTGATATCGGAGTTGGTGCAAGAGAAATCGGCTATCTTTTCGGACAATATAAAAGAATTAGAAACGCATACGAAGGCGGTGTTTTGACAGGTAAAGCTATCTCTTACGGTGGTTCTTTAGCAAGAAAAGAAGCAACTGGTTATGGTTTGATTTTCTATGTAAGAGAAATGTTAAAAGCTCATAATGAAACACTTAATGGCAAAACAGTTGCAATTTCTGGCTCAGGTAATGTTGCGATTTATGCTGCAGAAAAAGCTATGGCGCACGGTGCTAAAGTAGTTGCAATGAGTGATTCAAACGGTTGTATTTATGACTTTAAAGGTATTGATTTAGATTTAATCAAACAAATCAAAGAAGTTGAGCGAGGAAGAATTAGTGAGTATTTAAGAAAACACTATGATGCTGTTTATACAGAAAAAACAGGCACAGATTCACCAATTTGGGAAATTAAAGTTGATATTGCTCTACCTTGCGCAACTCAAAACGAATTAACACTGAACTCTGCCAAAAAGCTTGTATCTAATGGAGTTTTGGCTGTAGGCGAAGGCGCAAATATGCCTTGTACACAAGAAGCTACTGATTATTTGTTAGAAAAAGGCGTTCTTGTAGCTCCTGCAAAAGCTGCAAACGCAGGTGGTGTCGCAACTTCTGCTATCGAAATGTCACAAAATAGCATGAGATTTTATTATACGTTTGAAGAAGTTGAAGAAAAACTTGAGAGAATTATGGTTAATATTTTCAACTCTTGCAGAGAGAATGCAGAAAAATATGGCTGTGCAGGTAATTATGTTGCAGGTGCAAACCTTGCTGCGTTTGATAAACTTGCACAAGCTATGATTGCTCAAGGGGTTGTATAGAACAATTTAAACCTGTTCGTTTATTAGATTATACCAAGTCTTTTCTTTTCTGTTTTGGAAGTCTCGGTTGAATTCTTTATCGTGATTTCCTTTGAAGAAAGCTTTAGACCTAAAGTTTTCATTGATTTCGTTCCAAATTGGTGCAATATTTTCATTCCACCACGTATTGTAGATATTAGAGTGCTTTTCGCCGACAAGCTTGTTAAAGCAGTCTTTATTTTCTGGGTCTAAAATTCTACGTAAAATATTTTTAATTGGAGTTTTTCCATCATTTTGGACAGGTTCAACATCTTTATAAGTAGCAAAACGTGAAGTTACGCTTCCTCTTGTTCCATAAAAGCCAGATTTTTTAATAATATCAATTTTAACAACTGCATCTGAGGGATGCTTCTCTAATGCGTTTGCAATTTTTATAACCATTTCTTTTGAATTTAAATCAATGGAGTTGCTATTTAAAAAATTTTTTACATGACTACGACCGCACGCTAGACGTGCTGAAAACGTAGGATTATTAGCGCTATCTATAGAATTTATTTTCATAGTCTCTTTTCTTTTGGGCTAGTTGAAATTTATATTATAATTCAGTTCTGTCGATTTCTTTTGTTGTAGTAAATTTAACAATATCGCCTTCTTGAATATCATTAAATTTAACAAATGAAATACCGCATTCAAAACCTTGTGCAACTTCTTTAACGTCATCTTTAAAGCGTTTAAGTTGGTCAACAGCACCTTTGAAGATTTCTTTGCCATCACGGTAAATTGTTGCAGTGTTGTTTCTGTGGATTTTACCTTCTGTAACGTAACAACCTGCGATTTTGGTGATTTTACCGATAGTAAAGATTTGTCTAATTTCAACAGAACCTGTTTCAATTTCTTTAACTTCTGGTGAAAGAAGCGATACCATTGTTTTTTCAATATCTTCTAGGATTTGATAAATAATGTCGTATTTCTTAATTGAAACGCCTTCTCTTTCAGCTGCAGCAAGAGCGTTCGAGTCTTCTTTTACTGTAAATCCTAAAATCATAGCGTTTGAAGCTGATGCAAGCATAACGTCTGCTTCTGAAATATCACCAACACCAACGTGAATGATTTTTGTGATGATTTCATCTGACTCAAATTGTGCTATAGCTTGAGAAACAGCTTCCGCTGAACCGTGAGTATTAGCTTTAATAATCAAGTTTAATTGAGTTGCGCCCTCTTCAGCGGCACCAGATTCTCTTCTCATATGAGCTGGTAGCATTGCATCGAGACGTTTGTTTCTTTCACGTTCTTTACGTTTGTCAATGATTGATTTCATTTCTTTTTCATTTTGAACAACTTCGAAATAATCACCTGCGTTAGGTACTTCTGTTAAACCTAAAATCTCAACTGGTGTTGAAGGTTCAGCTTTTTGGATTCTTTCACCAGAGTCAGAAAGCAATGCTCTAACTCTACCACAAGCTGTACCAACCACAATACAGTTACCAACTCTTAATGTACCGTTTTGTACAAGAAGTGTTGCAACAGGACCTTTACCTTTGTCTAAGTTAGCTTCAATAACAACACCTGAAGCTTCTGCTTTAGGGTTAGCTTTCAAATCTTGAACTTCTGCAACAAGAAGCACGTATTCTAATAGTTCATCAATACCGTCACCCATTAAAGCTGAAACTTTAACTGCGATTGTATCGCCACCCCAAGCTTCTGGAACAAGGCCGTGTTCAGTAAGTTGTTGAAGTATTCTATCTGGATCTGCTGACGGTTTATCACACTTATTAACAGCAACGATAATTGGAACTTCCGCAGCTTTTGCGTGGTTAATAGCTTCGATTGTTTGAGGCATTATACCATCATCAGCAGCAACAACAAGAATTGCGATATCAGTAGCTTTAGCACCTCTAGCACGCATTTCTGTAAATGCTTCGTGACCAGGAGTATCTACGAATACAATTTTTTTGCTTTCAGCATCGTCTAAGTAAACTGTATAAGCACCAATAGATTGTGTAATACCACCAACCTCAGTTGCTACAATTTTGTGCTTAGAAGCACGGATACTATCTAGTAATGTTGTTTTACCGTGGTCAACGTGCCCCATAATTGAAACAACTGGCGCACGTTTTTTAAGTAGTTTTTTATCAACATCTGTAAGAGCTTTTTTCTTTTCTTCTTTTTCAAGCTCTTCTTCCATAAATGCTTCAATATCTTCTTCAAGAACTTCAAGTTCATATTCAGCACAAACTTTTTTGATTGTTTCAACATCAATAAGTTGGTTAACTGTTGCCATTACACCTTGGAACATCAAGAATCTAACGATTTCTGCAGGTGTTTTTTGGATTTTATCAGCTAACTCTTGAATAGTCATAGGTTGATTAACAACGATTGATGTTACAGCTTCTTTTTCAGCAACTGCTTGAGTACGTTTTTTGTGCTTTTGAGCAGCAGCTTTTTCTAAAGAAATCATTTCTTGATCTTCTTTTTTATCTCTGAAATCTTTTCTATCTTTAGATTTGTAATCAGCTTTCTTTTTAGATTGACCTTTTCCTTCATAGATTTCTTGAGGAATAATTCTTCTCTCTACAAGCTTTTTGTCGCCAGTAGGTTTGTTGAAAGGTTTTTTATCGCCTCTATCTTCTCCCTTATTTTCACGTTTTTCACCTTCTGGCTGACGTGGAGGAGCTTTTCTGACGATTTCAATTCTAGATTGATTTTTCGGATATTCAATCTTTGTTCTTTCAATTCTAACTGTAGGTTTTTCAGCTTTTTTAATAACAGGTGCTTCTTCAGTTTTAGCAGGCTTTTCGACAACTTCTATTTTAGGAGCTTTTTCAACTCTTTGAACTCTTTCAATTCTTTCAACTTTTTCTACTTTTACAGGCTCTTTAACTTCTTGTTTAACAACTTCTGGCTCTTCAGTTGGTTTAGCTTTTTTTACGATAAATGCTTTTTTAGCAGTGTTTTTTTTAGGAGCAACGCCTAAATGTTCTTTGATTTTTCTAATTTGATCAGAAGTAACTGTATTTGAATGTGATTTTACAGTAATTGATATTTCTGCAAATTTTTCAATCAATTCTTTGCTTGTAATATTGAGTTCTTTTGCTAATTCACTAACTCTTAAGTTGTCCATCTAGTTGTCCTTTCAAATCAATGTTTGTGCTTATCTTAAGCACTTTATTGATTTTTTTCTTTTTTAAAGCCTGTTCTATACAATCTTGATTATAACAAAGATATGCCGATCTGCCAAATGTTTTAGAATTTGGGTTTATAACCACTTGTTCAGTGGAATACTCTTTAGTTATTTTAATCATACCCTCACGAGGTTTTAAAGCCCCGCAACCAATGCATTTGCGCAATGTTTCCTTTGCCAAAATTTTTACCTCTAACCAACTTCTGCAAGTTTTTCTAACTTAAGCTTTTGGTCGTATTCAATTAGCAGATTTAGTAAATCATCTAAATCACCATCAATAACTGTCCAAACGTTTAAGTTTTGACCAATTCTGTGGTCAGTTAAACGTCCTTGTGGGAAGTTATAAGTTCTGATACGTTCGCTTCTATCACCTGTACCAACTTGAGAACGACGCAAGTCAGTAATTTCTTGCATTTGTTTTTGAACTTCTAAATCATATAATTTAGCTTTCAAAATTTGCATAGCACGTTCTTTGTTTTGCAACTGAGAACGTTCTTCTGTACAGAAAATCATAATTCCTGTAGGTTTGTGGAATAGTCTAGCTGCAGTTTCAACTTTGTTAACGTTTTGACCACCAGCACCACCAGAACGAGCTGTTGACATTTCTATGTCTTCAGGTCTAATTTCTACTTCAACATCATCAACTTCAGGCATAACGGCAACTGTTGCAGTTGATGTGTGAACTCTGCCTTGAGATTCTGTTTCTGGTACACGTTGAACACGGTGAACGCCTGATTCGTATTTAAGTTGCGAATAAACAGCGTCACCTTTCATAGAAATAATAATTTCAGAAAAACCGCCGGCTTCGCATTCAGTTTTAGAAAGAACTTGTGTTTGCCAACCTTTTTTATCTGCAAATTTAAGATACATTCTAGCTAAATCACCAGCGAAAATGTTAGCTTCATCACCGCCTGCACCGCCACGAATTTCAAGCATAATATCTTTGTCATCCATTGGGTCACGAGGAAGAAGAAGCACTTTCATTCTTTCTTCGTAAGCTGGGATTTTAGCTTCGTTTTCTTCCATTTCCATTTTAAGAAAAGATTTCATTTCTTCGTCTTTTTCTTCAAAAATCATTTGTTTAGCTTCGGCAATAGCATCAGTAGCTTTTTTCCAAGCGTAATATAATTCAACAGTTTCTTCCATTGATTTTCTTTGCTTAGACAAATCTCTAAATTTGTTATAGTCTTGAATAACTGCAGGATCAGATAAAGTTTCGCCTAATTCGATATATTTTTTTTCGATTTGTATAATTTTATCTAACATGTCTTTCATAATTTTTACCTCTTTTAATGAAATTATACCAAAAACAGGTTAAAAATGTTGTAATAGTTAACAAAGTGAATAAAAAAGACTTACATTTCTGTAAGTCTTTTAAAAATGCTCCAGGCCAGACTTGAACTGGCACCGAGGGTTGACCCCGATTGGATTTTAAGTCCAACGCGTCTACCGATTCCGCCACTGGAGCTTATTATCTTCGGCAGTTAGCCATAAAGGCTTGCGCAAGTCTTATAATATTATAAATATTTTTCTAAGTCAATATATTTTATAATGTTGGTTAAATTTGAATTTCTATCTCAAATTTTCTATCCCAAGGGTAAATATATTCTATTTGTTTTGATGACTTGTAATCAAGGGCATTAAAAACCTTTTCTTCGTAAGGTTTCATTAAATCTTCTATTTTTGAAGGATATTCAATTTGTCCTCTTATGTTTGCTTGATAAGCCCAATCATCAAGAAATCGGATAGCTTGTAATCTCTTGAAAGCATTTTTGTTATAATTATTTGCATTAAATCTGATTTTTAAACCTGCAAGAAGACTTCCGAGCGAGTTTGCAGAAGTGTTCCACGCTGAGTATCCAAAGAAGTTTTCAGAAGAGATATGTGGCAAAATTTGCTCAACAAATTTGTTGTCAGCTCCGTTTGCATAACGCACATCTGCAATGCAGAAAGGTTTACTTGGCTTAATAAAGCTATATTCATCCCTTATGCCGGTTTCCCAGCCCATGACAAGCTCGCCCTGTTTTTCTCTAAAGTTATTAACAATAAGTATTACATCAGCATCTTTTTCAGAAGAAGTGATTTCAAAACCGCCTAATTCAAGCTGTCCAAGGACAGATTTTTCTATAGAAACATCCTCATAGTTTGAGATTAAATCTTTGCAATCAGGCTCTGTGTAATCAACAAAAACTTTTATATTTTTTTCAATTGCTCTGGAAAGAAGCGAAAGCGGAATCTCATCTGCGCCCGTTTTAGTTTTACCACCAAGTTTTTCTAATTCTTTAGCTTCTTCAACATTAAAGCCAAATTCAGCGCAATCGTCTTTGGAAAAAATGAGTGTGTCAAAAATCCCTTCTTTTTGCCAATCAAGATAATTTTTATTAATTTCAAAATTGCGTTTGCGTGTTGCTAAATAATCGTCAAGAATTTCTTGTGGGATGTTGTTGTTTTTTTTACCCCCTGAGAATGAATACTCAAAAATCTTTTTGCCATAATCCTTCCAATATTCTTTCTCTTCTTCGTTATAGTTGTTGTTTGAAACCCTCATTATGCTTGAAAAAGCATAAATTTTAGCGTTTTTTTCTGCCAAGATTTGTTTTAAGCTTTCGATACGGCTTTTTATTTCTTCAAAGCTTTCGCAAGAGCGTCTAGAAGGTATAAGTCCTCCGTATGCGATTGTATCAAGGGACAGAATTATTGCATCACACTTAGGAACGTTTTTTAGCCAATCAAAGATTGCGTTAACGTCTGCATTCTTTTTTAGCCCTCCTAAAAACTCTCTTGGAGGGATGAAAAACTCAATAGATTTATCTAAAGAAACGATATCTAGCGCTAAGTTATAACAAACGGGTCTATTATCTATTGGTATAAAACAAATTTTCATATAAAAGTCCTCATACCCCTTTACCCCTACCAATCTTCTGAGCCGTAGATTGCGTATTTTTCTATAAATTTGTTTAGTCGTTCAATTATTTTTTTGTAATATTTTTCTTCTTTTGGTTCTGTAATTATTAAAGCTTCGTAGTGTAATATTTCTTCTTTCATTTTGCGAATTTTTTGTTTAAATTCTTCGAACTTTAAAAACTGCATCCCAATAAAACCGCAATCATTTGGTAATAGCGCAAAAGGCGTGCTTGGAAAATTTTTGCACATATCTGGTTTTTGTGGGTTTGAGCAAATGTTTTCATTAAGAAGGTATTTGCATTTAAAAAATTGTATATTTGAATCTAGAACAATTTCTGGATAAATATCGTTAATATTTTGTAAAGCAAAAGAGTCCAGTGGTGTAAGTAAGGCCTTAAACTCTTCTGTTAGAGGCTGAATAGAGTCTCTAAAGAGAAGATTATTCTTCACATCTACTGGAATAAATTTGCAGCAGTTACCACAATGTTTGCATAAATTATCCATAGCTTTTATTATACATCTATTTCTACATTTAATAAAGGATTTCAATAAAACAAAAGTAGTGTAATATATGATAAGAGAATTGTAACAAAAGGAGAGCTGATATGAAGAAAATAATGTTAGTTTTAGGCTTGAGCGTAATGTTAAGCAGTGCTGTATATGCTGATGGAAACGCTTTTACACCGTTAAATTTTAATGATACAGCTTATGGAAAACCAACTCCTACATCTTTGACTGGTCAAACAATTAACGCAATTGCTGAGAGTGAAGCAATTGGTAACGGAAATATACAAAATGCAATTTCTCAATTGGAAAACGCACAAGTAGATATAAGAAACGACTTGTTAAACTGCAAAACAAAATATGCTGATGTAGATGCTCAGTATAAATTGATTAAAACTGAAAGAGCAGCGTTGAAAAAACAAGTGCGCACAGTAGAAAAAAGAATTAAAGAAATCGAAAGAGCTAAAGAAAAAATTAGAAAAAATATGCTTTAATTCTTGAGTAAGGTCTATTAACCGAGGCGG
>JAZNBJ010000099.1:0-7412 GCA_045586965.1 Candidatus Gastranaerophilaceae bacterium
AGAAGCTAGAAAAGAAGCTTTAGCTAAACTTCTTCCTATGCAATATGCTGACTTCTATGCAATGTTCAAAGAATTAGGCGACAAACCTTTAACAGTACGTCTTTTAGTCCCACCTCTTCACGAATTCTTACCTAACAAAGAAGATTTAATCGCTGAAGTTGCTGCTCTTAAAGCTACTGGCAAAGACGCTTCTGAAAAAGAAGAAATGCTTCATATCGTTGAAGGTCTAAGCGAATCTAACCCTATGATGGGTCTAAGAGGATGCCGTTTAGGTTTAACTTATCCTGAAATCAATGAAATGCAAGTAAGAGCAATCTTCGAAGCTTGCTGTGATTTGAAAAAAGAAGGCTACGCTGTTAAACCTTGGGTTATGATTCCTCTTATCGGTCACGTTAACGAATTAAAAGTTGCTAAAGAAATTTTAGTTCGTGTAGCTAAAGATGTTATGACTGAAAAAGGTATCGAGGTTGAATACAAATTTGGTACTATGATTGAAATTCCTCGTGCAGCAATTACAGCTGATGAAATTGCTGAACACGCTGAATTCTTCTCATTTGGTACTAATGACTTGACTCAAATGACATTCGGTTATTCAAGAGATGACGCAGAAGGTAAGTTCTTGAACAGATATGTTGAACAAAAAATCCTTCCATCTAACCCATTTGAAACACTTGATACAAAAGGTGTTGGTGCGTTAGTTGAAATGTCAATGGTTAAAGGTAAAGCTGTAAACCCTGCTTTAGTTGGTGGTGTTTGTGGTGAACACGGTGGTGATCCAGATTCAGTTAAGTTCTGTCATAAGATTGGTTTGAACTATGTATCTTGTTCTCCATTCCGTATTCCTCAAGCTAAACTTGCTGCAGCTCAAGCAGTGGTTGAAGCTAAGTAGGAATATATTATAATTAAAAATCCTGTGGTATATATGTGCCACAGGATTTTTTTATTCTCTTTTTTATGGTAAAATATCCTCAATAATATTACTAATTTGGGGATAAAATTTTATGAATAAAAACTGGAAAATTTTTGGATTTAGCGTATTAGGTATCGCCGTTGTTGCGTATTTAAGCTTTTTATTTGTTTTACCAAATGCGGTTGATATAAACAAATTTAAGCCTGAAATCCAAAATATAGCTAAAGAACAAGCAAATTTATCTGTTGATTTTGAGAATGCAAAAATTCTTACAACTCCACTTCTAGGCGCAGGCTTAAAGATGGATAATTTGGTAGTAAAACTTCCAGACGGTTCTCTTTTGTTCTCAGCTGATAGTTTGAAAACAAGAGTTGCGCTTCCTAGTCTATTTGTTTTGACAGCGAAAGTTTCTTGTTTGGAAATTAATAATCCTTTAGTTAATTTAGAAATAGTAAATGACGAACAATTCAAAGTTATTCAGCTTGTTGAAGATATTTTAAACAAAGGTAAAGAACAAAAACTAGAACAGGCTAATGTTGAAGAAGAAAAAAAATCTTGGTTTAATCCTGCATGGATAAGAATAAAAGTTCCAAGAGTTGTTTTAAATAATTATAAAGTTTTGATTAAAGACTTAAAATCCGGTCATTATTTAAATTTAAAAGGTGAAGAATTAATTGCTGGATATTTCAATGGTAAACGTGCAAAATTGAGAACTTATGCGGAATTATTCAGTGATGAAAATAAAAATGTAACAGCTAATGTTAATATAAACACGTTTTTACCTCCTCCAGCTCCGGCTTTGGATAAAGAGGATGATCCTGCTGAAAGAATTGATATTCCGTTTGTAAACCCAGTTACAATGTATAGAAATTATGACTTAAAAGCTAATTTAGATACAAAATTAAGAATTAATAGCTCTGGTGCAGGTATAAATTCTTATGGACATTTTAATGTTGAAGATATTACACTAAAAGTTTCACACTTAGTTTTACCTGCTTCATATTTTAGAGCAAAAACTTTTGGCCAAAATGTTGAATTAGATACAAATATTTATCCTGCTAAAGAACAAAATATTTCGCTTTTGGGTAAATTAAATTACAGCTCTAGCCCTAAAATGGATATGAGTATTAAAACTGCTGATATCAAGTTTAATGATATGCTGATTCTTTCAAAAGCATTCTTGGATTCACTCGCTATTTATAATGAATTAGATAAGGTATCTGCAACAGGCGCTTTGAAAGCTGATTGTAATATTAAAACTAACTTCAAAAAACTACGTTCAAATGGTTCTATTATCGTTAAAGATGGTGGTGTAGACGTTAAAAATATAGGCAAAGTTATTAGAGATGCAAATATTAATTTGATTTTAGATAATAACATTTTAGATATAAAAAATTCAAGTTTGTTTGTTAGCAATTCTCCAGTATTAATAGATGGTAGAATTAATGAAAAATCAGTTGCTGATATTTCAATTAAAGCTGATAAAGTACCTTTACCTGTTTTGTTTAATGCATTTGCACCAAAACAAATAAGAAATGCTTATAATTTTAAATCTGGGGACGCATCGCTTGAATTAGGTCTAAATGGTAAGCTTAGAAAAGCAGTTGCATCTTTAAGAATTGGGTTAGATAAATTATACTTGGCTGACAAGGCTAATAATTTTATTATTGAAGATAACAATTTCTTTGGCGAATTTTTCTGTGATGCGAAAGATTTAAAGGGTAAATTAGTAAACAATGGATTTGCTATCAATTTACCGAAAACAAAATCATTTATTTTCGCTCCTGTTTTAGAAGTTGAAGTTGCTGATAAAAATGTAATAATTAAAGAAAACAATATCAAATTTAATGATAATTCTCAAATAGCTTATTCTGGAAAAATTGTTGATTATACTAAACTAAAATCAATTGATTTTAATGCTGATGGTAAAATTTCAACAGATGATATTATAAAAGTTATTGGAAAAGAATTTAAACATTTTATTAATTCATCAGGCTCAATCCCAGTAAAAGTAGCTTTTTCTGGAGATAGCAAAAAGCAAACTTTATTTGCTCAAGCTTTGAGTGATAAACAAAACTATATTACTCCTGTTAATTATGAAGAGTTAAAAGATAAAACTGTTTCAGCTCAGGCAGTTGTAGATTTTAAGGGTAATAGAATAAAAATTAAAAACACAGGTTTGAATATTAGAAACATTACTGTTGATGAAAAAGGTAAAGAAGTTGTTTCTTATGAGCCTGTTTCAGAGGTCGATGGTACTATTGAAGGCAATAGAATTAATCTAATTAAAGTCACATTGCCAAAAACTTTAAATGGTAATATTCATGCGTTTCCTCAATCAAAATATCAAATCGAGGGCAGAGCTTTTGTGTTCGGTGAAACTTCTGCACCTCGTATGCGTGGTGGTTTTGAGATCAAAAATCTTTCAATCCCAGAACTTCTTGTTGATTTGAGAAAGGCTGAGCTAAAATTCAGAGGCCAAGAAGCGGATTTGGATGTTGCAGACTTGCTTCTTAATGGCTCTGATATCCAAAACAAAACAACCTTTAGTTTAGTACCAGCATCAGTGTTCAATATTTTAAACGAAGAAATAACTTCAAGATATTTTAACTTGGATAAAGTTATGACGGTGTCTGAGCGTGCTATGAAATATCTTCCTGCCGCTCCTGCATCTGTGACAACTCAAGCTTCAGCTCCAGCAGATATTCCAGTTGCAATACAAAAAGGTAAAATTGATTTTGCAAGAATTATTACTGGCAATATTGATTTGAGAAATACAACTTCAAGAATTTCGATGGCAAAAAATGTTTTTAATTTGCATAATCTTAGAACAAATGCTTTCAAAGGCTTTGTGAATGGTGATATTTCAGTTAATTTGCTAACAATGTTCTTGGATATAGATGTTAAAGGTAAGGGTATTGATGTGGAAAAAGCAATGCTCGATGCCTGCGCTATGAAAGATACATTAAGCGGTACAGCAGATTTTGCAGCTGATATTACTTTATCTGGTACCACAATGGAAGAACAGATGAGAAGCCTTGCTGGTAAAGTTGATTTTAATGTTAAAGATGGCCAATTTGGTCCTTTCGCAAAATTAGAAAATCTAATTTTAGCAGAAAATATTAGAAACTCTAAATTCTTTGAAACTGCAATTGGTGGTATTATTAGTGGCCTTTTGACAATTGATACAACTCACTTTTCAGACTTAAGCGGTACTATTGAGTTTGAAGATGGAATATGTCATTTAGTACCAATTACGTCTTTGGGTGATATTTTGAGCTTACATATCTTTGGTGATTTTGATTTGTTGAGAAATTATGCTGATATGAAAGTTCGTGCTCGAATGGCGTCTCTAATTTCAAATCTTTTAGGACCAATCGGTGCAATTAACCCAGCAAATTTATTAAGCAATGCAGCTAGCTTGAATATCGTAACAGCAAAAGCATTCTCTATCTTCTGTGAAATGGTACCAGAAGAAGAATTAGAACTTTTACCAAGCTTTGCAAATTCATATGTTGATAATGCTGCAACTAAATTTCAAATCGTTGTAAGAGGGGATGTTGCAAAACCTTTAACTTTGGTAAAATCATTTAAGTGGCTAGCTGGTCAAACTGAATATCAAAATGCGATTGATTATGTAAATTCACTTCCTGAACAGTTAGAAGGTAGTACAGCTACAACGATTGAAGAATTGATTGCAGAAGATGAAGCTTATAAAAAGACTTTGAAATATAAAGTTAAAAAACTATTTGATGATGAAGGAAAATCAATAAAAGAAACAGTAGATGAAACTGTTAAAAATGTAGAAGAAAATGTAGAAGAAGTAAAAACAGAAATGGTAGTGGAATAAAAATAAAATGCATAGAAATAATGTTAGAAACTTTTGTATTATAGCGCATATTGACCACGGCAAATCAACTCTTGCTGATAGATTACTTGAAGCAACTGGAACGATTGCAGAGCGTGATATGCAAGCTCAGTTATTAGATACAATGGATATTGAACGTGAACGTGGCATCACAATTAAATTAAACGCAGCAAGAATGAATTATAAAGCTAAAAACGGTGAAGATTATATATTCAATCTTATTGATACACCAGGCCACGTTGATTTCTCTTACGAAGTTTCACGTTCTCTTGCAGCTTGTGAAGGTGCGCTTTTGATTGTTGATGCAACACAAGGTGTTGAAGCTCAAACTCTTGCAAACGTTTATATGGCGATTGAACAAAATTTGGAAATAATTCCTGTTATTAACAAAATCGATTTGCCATCTGCTGACGTAGAAAGAGTGAAAGCAGAAATTGAAGAAATTTTAGGCATCGATACTTCTATGGCAATTCCTGTAAGTGCTAAAACAGGTGTTGGTATCGGTGATGTTTTAGAAGCTATTGTGGATTTTGTTCCGCCGCCTGTTGATACAACAGAAAAACCTCTTAGAGCGTTAGTTTTTGACAGTGCTTATGATCCTTATTTAGGGACGCTTTGTTTCTTCAAAATTATGGACGGCAAAATGAAATTGGGCGATAAAGTTAAATTTATGGCTTCTGGTAAAGAGTACGAAATTGTAGAGCTTGGCTATTTAACACCAAATAGAGTACAAGTAAATGAGCTTGTATGCGGTGATGTAGGTTATTTTGCAGGCTCTATTAAAGAAATTACACGTTTTGTGGGTGATACAGTAACTCACGTTGATAACCCTTCTTCTGAACCTTTACCAGGGTATAAAGAAGCTTTGCCAATGGTATTTTCAGGCATGTATCCTGTAGACAATGAGGATTATCATGAACTAAAAGAAGCGTTAGAAAAATTAAAACTTTCTGATAGTTCCATTACATTTGAGCCTGAAACATCTTCAGCCTTAGGTTTTGGCTTCCGTTGTGGTTTCTTGGGAATGTTACATATGGAAATTGCTCAAGAAAGGTTAGAAAGAGAATATGATTTATCGATTGTAACAACTGCGCCTTCTGTAATTTATAAGGTGCATAAAACAAATGGTGAAGTTGTTGAAATTGATAACCCTGCAAACCTTCCAGGGCCTCAGTATAGGGATTATATTGAAGAACCTTATGTAAAAGTATCAATAATTACACCAAACGATTATGTCGGTACGTTGATGGATTTATGTCAGACAAAACGTGGTATTTTTATCAATATGAATTATCTTGATAAAGTTCGTGTTGACTTGATTTATCATATTCCGTTGAGCGAAGTTATTACAGATTTTTATGATCAACTAAAATCACGTTCAAAAGGCTATGCAAGTTTGGATTATGAATTTGTTGATTATAAACGTTCTAAACTTATTAAACTTGACGTAATGCTTGCTGGCGAAGTCGTTGACGCACTTTCAGTAATATGCCACGAGGATAATGCTTATTATATTGGACAAAAATTGACTGAAAAATTGAAAACTATTATTCCAAGACAGATGTTTGAAGTTCCTATTCAAGCTGCGATTGGTGGTAGAGTAATTGCGAGAACAAACATTAAAGCTCTTAGAAAAAGCGTTTTGGATAAGTGCTATGGCGGTGACATTTCCCGTAAACGCAAACTTTTAGAGAAACAGAAAAAAGGTAAGAAACGAATGAAGGCTGTAGGTAGGGTGGAAGTTCCACAAGAAGCATTCATGGCGGTTTTAAGCTTAGACGAAGATTAACATGTAGGATAGAAAAGTAAGGTAGACTTTAGTCTACCTTTATTATTGCTGGATTAAAGTAGTAGGGTGCGTTGTAACGCACCACAAAAAAAAATGCAGGGTGGAGCTTGCTCCACGAAAATATAGGTAAACTAAAGTCTACCCTACTGAGCAAAATCATAGGGTTCATCGAATTGAAAAAATGAAGTTGGTTGTACTTTTAATGCAAACATAACATCTGTAAGAGCTCTATTGCTTATTTCTCTTTCACAGCGCTCAATATGCCCTATGAATTTTTCATTTTTACCAATTAAAGCGGATAAATATTCCTGAGTCATATTAGCCGCAATACGATATTTGCGAATTTGTTTTGCAATATTTTTACAGTAATATTCTTTAAAACTTGACATAAAGATATTATATTTGTATACTTATATAGCACCACTGCTACAAAAGCACTATTGCAAATTTTCATTAAAACTTGAACAAATCACTTAAAGAAACATCAAGAATTGAAGACAGTTGTATAAGTTTTTTTAAGCTTATAAAACGCTCTACTCTTTCAACATGACCAATAAACTTTGGGTTCGCATCTAAAAGTTCAGAAAGCTTTTCTTGTGAAATATTTTTTTCAAGACGATACTTTCTAATATTTTTACCTAAATTTATGTATGTTTCTTGTTCAAAGCTCATAGCAATATATTATTTTATATATCTAATAAGCACCACTAGCATATAAGCACTATTATAGGAGTTATCAAAAATGAATGAACTAGCAAATTCCATAATTAAAAGAGTGAATAGAGTTAATATTCTCTTAAGAAGAATTAATGTAAATATTAAGAATATAGATGAAACTTTGGTAG
>JAZNBJ010000100.1:0-4761 GCA_045586965.1 Candidatus Gastranaerophilaceae bacterium
CTATTGGTTCCGACATTATGAAAAGATTACAAGAGTACAAATTTAATGGTAACATCTATCCTGTTAACCCAAAAGGTGGTGTAATCGAAGGATTACAAGCTTAAGTCGGATCGTAGCCATGTCGTTCTGTGAGCCAAGGAGTTGAGGAGCTCAGTTGTCTTCCTAAGACCGCCTTGGCCTCCGACTTCTATTGGTTCCGACATTATGAAAAGATTACAAGAGTACAAATTTAATGGTAACATCTATCCTGTTAACCCAAAAGGTGGAGTTATTGAAGGTTTACAAGCTTACACTTCAATTTTGGAAGTTCCAGGTGAAGTTGATTTAGCTATCATCGTTGTTAACCAAAAATTTGTTTTAGATACAATCGATCAGTGCCATCAAAAAGGCGTTGGCGGTCTTGTTGTTATTACTGCTGGTTTCAAAGAAACTGGTAAAGAAGGCGCAGAAGCTGAAAAACAACTTCTTGCAAAAGTTCAAGAATACGGTATGAGATGTGTTGGTCCTAACTGTTTAGGCGTTGTTAACACTCACCCAGAAGTTAGACTTGATGGTTGTTTTGCTGAAACATTACCAGAAAGAGGACACATTGCATTCGTTTCTCAATCAGGTGCTTTAGGTGGCGGTATCCTTAACATCCTTAAAGACCTCAACCTTGGTTTCTCTCAATTTATTTCAATTGGTAACCAAGCTGACGTTAATGCTGAAACAGCTATGGAATATTGGGAAAATGATGAAGACGTTGATCAAATCCTACTTTACATGGAATCAATCGCTAACCCATCAAACTTCAGAAAACTAGCTACAAGAATTTCTAAGAAAAAACCTATCTTAGCTTTAAAAGCTGGTCGTTCTGCAGCTGGTGCTAGTGCAGCTTCTTCTCACACAGGCTCTTTAGCTGGTGCTGATAAAGCAGCTAACGCATTACTTGCTCAATCAGGTGTAATCAGAGAATACTCTTTGAAAAACTTATTCTCAACAGCAAAAGTATTTGCTAACTGCCCTATTCCAAAAGGAAACAGAGTAGCTATCATTACTAACTCAGGTGGTCCTGGTATCATGGCAACTGATGCTATTTGCGAAAACGGTATGCAAATGGCTCCTATTACTGAAGAAACTAAAGCTAAGTTAAGAAGCTTCTTACCTGCAGCTGCTTCAGTTAAAAACCCTATCGACATGATCGCTTCAGCACCGATTGAACACTATACACAAACTTTAGAAACAGTTATTGCTGACGAAAACGTTGATATGATTATGGTAATCTACTTACCATTCTTAGGCTTGAAAGATATTGATGTTGCAAAAGCATTGATGGAAATCAAAGCTAAAAATCCTCAAAAACCAATTATTGGTGTATTCATGACTACATCAAACTTCTTCACTACAATTTCTGAAATGGATGTTAACATGCCATTCTTTATGTACGCAGAAGAAGCTGCTGAAGGTTTCTTGAGACTAGATCAACAAAGAAAATGGATTGAAAGACCAGCTGGTTCAATCCCTACATATAGCGTAGATTACGACAAAGCTAAATCAATCATCGCTCAATCTATTAACGAAGGTAGAGATCAGCTTACAACTCGTGAATCTATTGATGTATTAGATGCTTACGGTATCAGAGTTTGTAAGTCAGGCTTTGCTACAACTGAAGACGAAGCTGTTGCAATCGCTAACTCAATCGATTATCCAGTTGTTATGAAGATGACTTCAAAAACAACTTCTCACAAAACTGACGTTGGTGGTGTAAGAGTTAATATTCAATCTGAAGCACAATTAAGAGCTGAATACCAAGACTTAATCGCAAAATTAACTGAAAGAGGATTAATCGATGGTCTTGAAGGCGTTATCATCCAAGAAATGGTAAAAGGTAACAGAGAAATGGTTTGCGGTATTGCAACTGATCCTCAATACGGACCAATGATGATGTTCGGCTTAGGTGGTGTATTCATTGAAGTTATGAAAGACGTAACATTCAGAATTGCTCCACTTACTGATATTGATGCTAAAGAAATGATCAAATCAGTTAAAGCATACAAATTGCTTGAAGGCGCTAGAGGTACTAAACCTGCTCAAATGGAACAAATCGAAGAAACATTATTGAGATTGTCTCAACTTGTTAACGATTTCAAATTCATCGATGAATTGGATATCAACCCATTGTTGATTTCTGAAAAAACAGGCGAAGGTATTGCAGTAGACGGACGTATCAAAGTAAGAATGTCTGAAGCTCAAGAAGCTCTAGGATATTGTTGCAAAGACGGCGTTTGCGCTTGCAGTCTATAATTTGAATTCTAAATTCTAAAAAAGACAGGTGTTAAGCCTGTCTTTTTTATTACTATAGCATAGTACTTTTTAAGCAAATGTTACGAAATGTATACTGTTATACTATATATTATTAAGTTTTGTAAAGGTGAATTTTTCTTATTATTGCTAGATTAGACCTTATTAGTAAATTTTTATACAAAAGCTCAATAGCAATTTCTAAAAAAATAATTACTTATAAAATATACGAGAAATTCAGGTAAAAAGAGGATTAAAATTATGAAAAACATTTCTATCAAAACATTAGTAATTACAGTTTGCATGGCAGTTACAATGACTCAAGCGTATGCACAAACTACAAAAACATCTGTAGATGCAGATCTGCTCGTAAAAAACATTTGGGAAACAGAGCAAGTAAGTGCTCAAAATGAAAAAGATTTGATTTCTTATAATGCTTGGGGTTGTCAAAAAAATGAAGAAGCAGACGTAATAGCAATGGGTGAATTCACATTAGTTGCATACGCTGCAGATGATACTCAAGCTGATGTCGATGCTCTTGTAAAATCTATTTGGGTTAAGAATACAAATTTAGAAACAGAAGAAGATAAAGTCTCAAAGACAGCTTGGAATACCCATGAAGAAATCAATGCAACTCCAGAAGACAATACTGCTAAGCTTGCTTGGACTTCTCAAGCTGAAGAAGAAACAGAAATAATAGCAATGGGAGATTATACGCCGATTGCATATGCAGCTGACGAGTTAGAAGACTCTTCTATAGATCTGCTCGTTAAATCTATTTGGGGCAAAAGTACAAATTTAATAAGCAAAGAAGACAAAATTACTAAAGCTATTTGGTAGAAAAATGCTAAAATAAATGTAAGAATAAAAGGCTCTTCAATGAAGAGTCTTTTATTTTCTGACTGCTAAATAAAATTTGTACAACAGCTTAAGCAACTCTTCATCACTGTCCATTGCACGGTACAATTCTCCTTTTATCTGTTCTAGGGTTTTTGAATTATGGAATTTATATAATTCCCAAGGCTCAACGTCAAAAATATCTACAAGCTTTTCAAAGTTCTCTATTGATGGTGCAAATTTACCATTTTCAATATAACTGATATTTGCAGGACCTATTCCTAGCATTTCAGCTAGTTGTTCTTGCGTAATTGCTCGAGATTTTCTTAATTCTCTAATTCTTTTACCTAAAAGCTTTTTAATTTGACCCATAAATACCCCTTTTCTTTACAATAATAAAAAGGTATTTAAATGATAATCACATATAGTAGTATAAAAGAGGGTAAAATTTATAGCTTGACAGTATGTTATATACTATGCTACTATATAGAACGTTAAGAAAATTCTCATTTAATAGTATTAAATTCAATAATTTGGAAGAAGAGAAAGGAAAGCTAGTATGTTTAAGAAAAGTCTATTAACTATTGCTCTTGCATCACTTTGCATGGGTAGTGCATTTGCAGCAGATTGGGTACAAGTATCACACAACAAATTTGTAGATTCGCAAAGTATCAAACCTTCAAATGCTTATGGAACATTCACATTCAAAGCAAAAGCTGTAGCTGATCGTGTACCTTTTGAAAGGCATAATGATAAAGATGTTTGGCAAGTAAATGGTTCAATGTATATTAACTGCCGAAGTGGATATCTAAGAGAGGTTTCTTATAGTATGTATGATGCTGATAATAAACTTATTCACTCTAATAAAGCATCTGGTAATGATTGGAGAAACATTGGACCAAGCTCACCAGTTCATGATATGTATGAATACGTTTGTAGAACAAGTGAACGCTACGATTGGAGAAGATATGATAGAGCTCCAGAATACTACTACAAGTGGTGGTATTAATCGAGTTACTTATTTTTATGTTTAAGAGTTAAATGCCTAACGTGGATAAAAATTATCCACGTTTTTTATTGTCTATAATTACCATAATCAGAGATTAATAAATTAAATTAAGCATATCGTTTGAAATTAAAAAAGGTGCGTCATTTGACGCACCATACAAGCTTATAATTTGTCAGGCAATGCCTGACCTACAAGCTACAAGCTAGTCGTAAATACCATCTACAAAGATTGGATCTCTATTTCTTCCAGGCCAATCAGTATTCCCATTTTCAAACATAACAATTAAACCATTTTCAGACGCAATAACTTGACCATCTATCCCATTAACTTTTACACGATCCCCTTCTTGGAATTGATTTGAATCCAGTTTCCCATAAAAATCACTCCAGCTACCCCCAAAATCATAATAATCTGTATTTACTTCCTGACTAGACTTATCACCATCTGGTCTATTAATCTTTATACCATTGTTTGCTAACAAACTACCTGTGTCAATTTGATTTAAGGTTAGAAGATTAGCGTCTTTTGACACATTAATTGAGGTTCCATTTGCGACAGTTGCGTTTTCTGTTAAATTCTCAGTTTGAGTTGTCTTTTTCTGAAGACTAAGTTGTGATTGTTGTAAAGATAAATTT
>JAZNBJ010000101.1:0-5245 GCA_045586965.1 Candidatus Gastranaerophilaceae bacterium
GGTACGAGAGAAATAAACTCTCAACTCAAATTGAATATAAAATTCTTAGAAATGTAAATACGTTGGAATTATATAGATTTTGCGATTAAAGAAAAGATTGCAAAATCTTTTTTAGTAGTAATACATTATATGAAACTGGTCGAAATCATATTTAAACGTATATAAAAAAAAGGAGCAAAAAATGTCAACAAAAGCTTTTAAACAAGACAAAGTATCTCTTATTAAAGAGAAAGTAGATAAGGCTCAAGTTGCAATTGTTACCGAATACAAAGGTTATTCAGTAGAGGAAATTACTAACCTTAGACGTGCTCTTCAAAAAGAAGGTGGCGACTACATGGTTACTAAAAATACTTTGGCAAAACTTGCTGTTAAGGATACTCCTTACGAAGTTTTAACTGAAACTTTTAAAGGACCTATCGCTATTGCGTTTGGTTTTGGTGATCAAGTTGCACCTGCTAAAGCTTTATCAAAATTTATCAAAGATACTAAAAAAGGTGAAATTTTAGCTGCGGCTATGGACGGAAAACTTCTTTCTGCTTCAGAAGCAAAAGCTCTTGCAACAATTCCTTCAAAAGAAGAAATTTACGCAAAAATGCTTGGCTGCGTAAACTCACCAGCTACTGGTATCGTTGGATCTATCAACGCTGTTATGGCTTCTCTTACTAGAGCAGTTGCAGCTGTTAGAGATCAAAAATCAGCATAGTTCACGGATGTGAATAATTAAAAGAAAAGTAATACAAAAATAAAATAAAAAGGAGAAAATCATGAGTGTAGAATCAATTTTAGAATCAATTGAAAAATTAACTTTATTAGAAGCTGCTGAATTAGTTAAAGCTATGGAAGAAAAATTCGGCGTATCTGCTGCTGCTCCTGTTGCTGTAGCTGCTGCTCCTGCTGCTGGTGCTGCTGCTCCTGCAGAAGAAGAAGCTTCTGAAGTAAACGTAGTATTAGCTTCTGTTCCAGCTGATAAGAAAATCGCTGTTCTTAAAGAAGTTAGAGCTATTACTGGCTTAGGCTTAAAAGAAGCTAAAGATTTATTAGACGGTGCTCCACAAGTTATTAAAGAAGGCGTTAAAAAAGAAGACGCTGCTGCTATGAAAAAACAACTTGAAGAAGCTGGTGCTACAGTTGAATTAAAATAGTTTGACATTTATTTGTTTAAATAAAAAACGACCGACGCATTTGTGTCGGTTGTTTTTTTTATAAATGTAAATATTCATTACAAATTTAATGACAATTTGATAAGACTAATATATGATTAAGTATGGAAGTATAAGAAAAGGGGAATTCTTGTGATAAGTAAGAAGATTGAAACAGTATATCCAGCACAGAGTACATTTTCAAGTGAAGAGGATGCTTTTACAGCGTTGTCAACATCTGCGCTTTTAGCAAAGAGTTCAGTTCCCTATTCTCATAGACGTGTTGCTGATAATTATGTAATCATTAAACGTGTGTATCGTTTTCAGGCAGTACAAAGCCCAATTTCAAATGCCGAAAGACAATTGTTGCAAAAATATGATTTTAATACCTTAGAGTTCTCAACTATAAAGCAAGTTAATGAAGAGCTTTCTTACTTGAAAAAATGGTCAACTTCTTCTAATGAGTTGCTTAGAAAAGATGCTGATGCATTGTTACAAATAAGATGTAAAGAATTAAAATATATCATAGCTAGCAGATATTCAACAATAACAGATGAAATTCATAATGGATATAAGGCTCTTGAAAGATATTTTGAAGAAATTTCAAAATTTTATACTCCAATAATATAATCTGCTAATAGCAAATTTTGTTTTTAGGTGTTTTAATCTACATAGAGGTTAGAAATGAAAATAGCACCTATTAGTAATAATGTAAGAAAAACTGAACAGATGCCATCTAAATGCTTTAGTTTTAATGGCTCATCTGATAATTGTTATTCGACAGCGCAAAAAGCGACTGTTTTTGCAACAACTGCACTGGGGGTTGCTGCAAGTTGTGCATTATTAGCTAAAAAAGCTGGATATTCGCTTAATCCCAAAAATATGATTAAAAATTTTAAAAACTCATATTTAGCTACTGTTAAATATGAAATGGGCGAAGTTATTGGAATTGGAGCAGGAAGCTGCTTAGGTGGTCTTGCTGGCGGCTATTTGATTGATAAAAACAAAGAGAATAGAAAAGCTAAAAATAGAGAAGCTTTGATGCATTTTGGCAATATTTCTATTCCTATTGTAACCGTTGGGGTTATGGTAGATAAAGTTTTCGAAAAAGCTAAGCCTTTACAAAAAGCTGTTGCAGGGCTCGTTGGTGTAACGGCTGGTATCTTTTTAGCAAATATAATAATGAATAAACTTTGTAATGTATTGTTCCAAGATAAATCAAATGAAAGAGGCGTTGAGCTAACTGATTTACCAGCGCACTTGGATGATGTTGTTGTAGCTGCAAATTATATTTCAGATGCAAAACCTGTTAAACTTTTAGGTAGAGTAATACCTTTGGCGCTTATGGTTGCAGGTAATGAAGTTGGTACTAAGACTAAAGAATATTAGATTTTAGATACAAAAAAAGGGACAGAAATCCTTAATACAGATTTCTGTCCCATGTGTTACAATAAACTTATACAAGTCCTAAAGCTTTTTTATACCAAGAAAAAGATTCAACTTCAGAACCGTTAAATGTTGTTTTTACTTGTTGTTTCTTTAAATAATTTTCAAATTCATCATTAAATGCAGATTTTACCACTTTTTTTGTTTCAGTTGCAGCAACGTTCATAACCGTTCCTCCTATATTCTATAATTAAGTAACACAATCTATATATATATTAACACCTTGCGGTGGGTTATCTGGTAAATCTACACTACTAATTATGTGTTCATTTTAGCATAAAATTTTGACCCCCGCAAGTGATAGTTGAAGAATTATTACTAAATTTAGCAAAAATCATTCTTTAGAATAATGTTGATATAATACCAAATAATAACTATTACCCCATTTTTTCTACAAACATTTCAAAATAGGCTTGTTCGTGTTTGCATACAGGACAAATTTTAGGTGCACATTCTGATATTTGAACGTGTCCGCATTTTCTACATATCCATTGCGTATTTTCATTTCGATTAAAAAAAGTGTTGTTTTTTACTTGTGTAGCCAGGACTTCAAATCTATAAGCATGTCTTTTTTCAATTTCTAAAATACCCGAAAAGAGTTTTGATATATCATCAAAACCTTCTTCTTTAGCGATTCTTGCGCCATGCTTGTATACATATTCCCATTCTTCTTTTTCACCATTTGCAGCTGCAAATAGATTTTCTTCTGTTTTGCCTAAAAAGAATGGATATTCACCCGTAACTTTGTAATGCTCAGCGTTTGGGATATGTTTATAAAATAATTTTGCGTGTTCTCGTTCGTTTTCTGCTGTATCAAGAAAAACTTGTGCAATATGTTCATAGCCTTCTTTTTTAGCAATTTTGGCGTAAATGGTATATCTATTTCGGGCTTGTGATTCGCCTGCGAAAGCGTTTACAAGGTTCTGCAGTGTTTCTGATTCTTCTAGTTTCATAGTATTTACTCCTTTTTTATATTTTTTAACCTGTTGCATGCTAAATTTTATCCTCCAACTTTCTACAACTTTAGTTATAGAAAGCTTAGTTAATTTGTATAAGTATAAAAAAGTATAAAAAAATAAAGCTAAGCTATGAGCGACTTTCAAGCTCGCTTCTCATCTATATGGAGGATTCTATAACTAAAGTTGTAAAGTTCTATTTTATTTAGCCGTAAACCATGAAGAAAGGAAAAATGAAAGGAAATTTATTATGGGGTCAAATTCTACAATTACAATCAATACGAACTTGTCATCCCTAATCTGTCAAAAGTATCTTAGAGATGCAACCTCTGGAATGAATACTGCGATGGAGAGATTGTCAACTGGTTTTAAAATTAACTCAGGTGCGGATGACGCAGCAGGCTACTCAGTAGTTGAGGGCATGCAAGCAAAAATCAATGGCTATGATGTTATTGATACAAATGCCTCTATGGGCTTAGATATGTTAACAACCGAAGAAGGCGTGTTAGATATCTTAAACGAATATTTACAAAGAATACGTGACTTGACGATGCAAGCTGCAAACGGAACTTATGGTTCTGCATCTTTGAACGCTATTAAAATTGAAGTTGTTCAGCGTATGGAAGAAATCAACCGTTTATGTAAAGTTACAGACTTTAATGACATGAGATTATTAGATGGTACAAGAACTGAAGCTATTAATCTACAAGTTGGTCTATATTCTGACCAAAACTGTGTCATTGAATTAGATAAAATGTTGTTTGAAAGCTGTGAATGTACTTCACTAATGGGCTTCTATAGTTCAGCTACAGAAGGTGGCTTCCTAAACTTGAAAACAAGTGATTCAGAAACGGATGAGTGCAAGTACCGAGCAAGAGTATTAGGTGATGATAATAAACCTACATATGATGCAGATGGTAACATAGTATATGTAGAAGATGAATACTATGCTTCACCTATTGTTGCTGCACTTGCAGAAGTTGGAGCAGTTGAGTTTGCAGCAAACAATGCTACTATTACTAATGGTACTAATTTCTTAACTATTGATGAAATGTGTGAAGGTATTTACAGAAATGATCAAACTGCGCACGAATTTATCAATAATATAGACACAGCTATTGATAACGTATCTCTAAGAGTTACTGAAATTGGTGCTTATATGAACAGATTAGAAGCAGCTTTATCTGCAACTGATGTTCAAAGAGAAAACTTGACTCAATCAATTTCAACATTGAAGGATGCTGATGTAGCAAAAGAATCTTCTGATTATATCAAATGGCAGATTTTACAACAATCAACTGCTACATTGCTATCAACAGCAAACCAACAACCTCAAATAGCACTTAACTTGTTATAATTGACGGATTTTAAATAATAAATGTCCTTTCATAATGGGCGCTCGATTTATCGTGCGCCCATTCCTTATTTTTTCATTTAATATTAATTAAACATAATATGTATTTTGTTAAATTGGTTTAATCTTTCAACTATTTGTTATTTTTATTTGTCCTATTCTTTTTTCTTATTTGCGAGCCAAGAAAAAAGAAAAGGACCAAAAGAAAAAAGAAAGACGCTATTGTTCATATCATCCTCACTTCGTTTGGCTGAGATTTTTATTGTTGGGCTGAAAGCCCAGCCTACATTTGCCTCGCAAACTCCCTTCGGTCAAACAGTGCTCAGCTTTTAATGCGAGCGTCAAACGTA
>JAZNBJ010000102.1:0-2943 GCA_045586965.1 Candidatus Gastranaerophilaceae bacterium
GTTACAACAGCGTGTTGACCAGCAATTTTAGTCAATTGAGCTTGGATAGCATCAGCGATTTTTGAGTTGTGAGAAGCTTCACCAACACCCATGTTTAACACGATTTTGTGTAATTTAGGAATCATCATGTCATTTTCATAACCGAATTTTTCCTTCATAGCTGCTTTTACTTCTTCATTGTATTTTGCTCTTAAGCTTTTTGTCTTTGTCATTTTTCTTTTCCTTTTCTTTGAACACGATCGATCAGAGCTGGTCGCTTGACGTTTAGCTGGTGGGTTCAAATCCTTTTGAGGTTGCTCAGGGTATTTCCCCCACCCCACTTGATCACGTGTTTACTATTAGTACTATACGTCTAACTGTTCACCGCATTTTTTACAAACACGGACTTTTTTACCATCGATAACCTTGTGAGCAACTCTTGTTGCTTTTTCACAGCTTGGGCAAAGAATCATTACGTTAGAAGAATCCAAAGGAGCTTCTTTCTTAATCAATCCGCCTTGAATGCCGTAAGCAGGGTTAGCTTTAGTAGCTTTGGTAATCATATTTGCACCTTCAACGATAACTTTACCTTCAGAAGGCATTGCCTTTTTAATGTTACCAGTTTTTCCTTTATCTTTGCCTGCAGTGATGATAACTCTATCACCAGATTTTACATGCAAGCTTTTTTTCTTATCTGCCATTTTCATTCTCCATTTACTTTTTGGATTTTGTATTTAACTTTTGTGAGCGGTAGCGTGAGAGCTACATCACTAACACTCGCTTAGATTACCTCTGGAGCAAGTGAAACAATCTTCATGAAGTTTTTATCACGAAGTTCTCTAGCAACAGGTCCGAATACACGAGTTCCTCTTGGGTTGCCATCTTTGTTGATAATTACAGCTGCGTTTTCATCAAATCTGATTACAGAACCGTCAGCACGTTTGATATCGTGTTTTGTTCTAACGATAACTGCTTTTACAACTTCAGATTTTTTTACTGTCATGTTTGGAGTTGCATCTTTAACAGTTGCTACAACAACATCACCAACAGCTGCAAATTTCTTATTTGAGCTACCCATTACACGAATAACAAGTAATTCTTTTGCGCCTGTATTATCTGCTACTACTAATCTAGTTTCTTGTTGTATCATTTTTCTTTTCCTTTTTGTTGTGTTGGGGTAGAAACCCCAACCTACATCTTTTACCCCGTCCATGAGTCTTGCGTTTAGGCTCACACCTGGGAATTTTGTCTAATTACTACTTAGCTTTTTCTACGATAGATTCAAGAACCCATCTTTTGCCGCCTGAAATTGGTTTAGATTCAACGATTCTAACTGTATCGCCAATACCACATTCGTTTGCTTCATCATGAGCTTTGTAGTTTTTGTTTGTTTCAATAATTTTCTTATATTTTGGGTGTGGATTGTAAGAAGCAACTTTTACAACAATTGTTTTGTCCATTTTGTCACTTGTAACTACACCTTGTTTTACTTTTTTAGGCATTTTTTACCTCGATTTCTTTTTCTTTAATAACAGTTTTTGCTTGAGCAACTAAACGTTTTGTTTTAGAAATTTCTGCAGTATTTTCTAATTTGTGCATTGATTTCTTAATTCTAGCGTCTAATAATTGTTTTTTCATATCAACAATGAATTGCTTCAATTCTTCAACTGTTTTTTCACGCATTTCACTTAATTTCATTTTTGTATTTTCCTTTTATTATACAGATTCTTTTTCTATAACTTTAACTTTGATAGGAAGTTTTTGAGCTGCAAGTTCTAAAGCTCTAACAGCTGTATTTCTATCGAAGTAATCAAGTTCGAATAAAATTCTGTTTGGTTTTACTACTGCTACCCAGTACTCTACGTTACCTTTACCAGAACCCATACGAGTTTCAGCAGGTTTCGCAGTAATAGGTTTATCTGGGAATATTTTAATCCAAACGTTACCGCCACGTTTGATTTCACGAGTCATTGCACGTCTTGCTGCTTCTATCTGTCTGCTTGTAATCCAGCCAGGTTCAACAGCTCTTAACGCGTAACGACCAAATTCGAATTCAGTACCTCTAGTTTCAGTACCTTTCATTCTACCTTTCATCATCTTGCGGTATTTAGTTTTCTTCGGCATTAACATTATATTGTTCTCCTAATTTACTATTTTGTTTCTACAGGTTTACGTTTTCCACGGCGTCCGTTGAATCTTTCACCTGTTGATTCTTTTGAGTTTTTAGATTTGATGTTCATATCAGCTCTTTCACCAGGCATTAAGTTACCTTTGAAGATCCAAACTTTAACACCAATTTTACCCATGATTGTATCAGCTTCAGTGAAACCATAGTCAACATCAGCTCTTAAAGTTTGAAGAGGAATTCTTCCTTCTTTAGCCCATTCAGAACGAGCAATTTCTGCACCGCCTAAACGACCAGATACCATGATTTTGATACCTTGAGCGCCTGCTCTCATTGTACGTTGCATAGCTTGTTTCATTGCACGTCTGAAAGCAACACGTTTTTCCAATTGTTGAGCTACTGATTCAGCTACTAATAAAGCATTTACATCAATTCTAGCAACTTCAACCACGTTGATGATTACCGGCTTGCCTAAATATTTTGAAACTTCTGCTTTAAGTTCATCAATACCTTGACCACCTCTACCTACTACAATACCAGGTTTAGCTGTAACAACAGTGATTGTTAAGCTTTGAGATTTTCTATCAATCAAGATATCAGCAACACCTGCTGCATATAATTTCTTTTTAATAAATTTTCTAATTTTAGCATCTTCTGCTACGTTAGCAGCGTAATCTTTAAATCTTGCGTACCAAGTACTGTCCCAAGGTCTGATTACACCTACTCTAAATCCTTTTGGATGTGTTTTTTGTCCCATTTTATATTTCCTCTATTTTGATGTATCACTAACTTTTACTGTGAGGTGAGATGTTCTTTTGAGTCTTTTGTAAATACGACCT
>JAZNBJ010000103.1:0-20735 GCA_045586965.1 Candidatus Gastranaerophilaceae bacterium
GCTGTCAATAAACACTAATTTATCTTCTTTGATTGCTCAAAACAGCCTAAAAGACTCCACAAATATCCTTAATCAAGCCGTTGAGCGAATGACTACTGGCTACAAAATCAACCACGCAAAAGATAACGCTGCAAACTATTCTATTGCAACAAATATGACAACCAAAATCGGCGCATATCAGGTAGCAGAAGATAATGTCCTTCAAGGCTTGGATATGATAAACACTGCGAGTGAAAATTTAAGCTTGATTGAAGATAAACTACAAAGATTAAGAGCTCTTGCAACACAAGCGAGTAATGGAACATATGGCGATAAATCACTAAGTGCAATAAATGCGGAAGCGAATGCTTTAGTTGATGAGCTTGGTCGAACTTATACAACAGCTGAATACAATGGCTTAAAGGTCTTTAAAGGAACAGCAAAACTTGAAATCCCGGACGGAATCGGAACTACTGGTGATGTAGGTGTGCAACCTGTTGCAACTTATTCATTGAGAAATACATATTCACTAAGAGCCACCGACTATGGAGATTTTTTAGCAGACCCTAAAACTTATACAGACGAAGAAGTTGCAGATATGAAAACTATCACTCAAGCAATTAGTGAAAGTTCATTGCTTTCAGGCGGCGAATATTCAATATCAACTAAAGATGAATTAGTTGCTTTAGCTGATTATGTAAATGCAGGAAATGATACAACAGGTATGATTTTTGTACTTGGTGCAGATATTGATTTATCTTCTATTTCAAACTGGACACCGATTGGATATTATAACTCTTCAACCGATAATAACGCTTTCAAAGGTACTTTTGACGGTAATGGACACGTTCTAAAAGACCTTACTATTAATAATGGAAGCAAAAATTATCAAGGCTTGTTTGGAAGAACAGCTTCTGGTTCTGAAATAAAAAACATTGGGCTTGTAGGTGGAGGTGTTAAAGGTAAAGACTCTGTAGGTGGGCTTGTAGGGGAGTGTTATTCTTCCATAACTAATTGTTATGCAACTTGTGATGTGATTGGAACGGGTAATAATGCTGGCGGACTAGTTGGTTCATCTTATAGTTCCATTACCAACAGCTATGCAACCGGTCCGGTTAGTGGGGGTAACTCTGTAGGTGGGCTTGTAGGGTATGGTAATACAATTACCAATAGCTATGCAACTGGAAGTGCTAAAGGGAGTGTTCGTGTCGGTGGGGTTGTAGGACAAGCAAACTCCGTTACCAATAGTTACTCAACTGGAAATGTTATAGGGACCGACCGTGTCGGTGGCCTCGCAGGGCACACTGATTCAATTATCAATAGTTACGCAACTGGAGATGTTACAGGGAATGATCGTGTCGGTGGGGTTGTGGGGAGTACTATGGTAATTAGCAGTAGCTATGCAACTGGAGATGTTACAGGAAATGATCGTGTTGGTGGGCTTGCAGGGCAAAATGCTTCTTCAAGTACTAACAACTATGCAACAGGGAATGTCACTGGGAATAAATATGTAGGTGGACTTGTAGGGTTCGCTGATGCTTCAATCTCTAATAGTTATGCAACTGGGAATATTACTGGAATAGAAGGGGTAGGTGGGTTTGCAGGGGGTGCAGATTCTCCAATCTCTAGTAGTTACGCAATAGGCAATGTTAGTGGCAATAACTTTGTTGGAGGTTTGGTTGGTCAACTATCTAAGACATCTGGTAGTATGGATATAACAAATTGCTATTCGTATTCTATTGTCTCAGGAACAGATGCAGATTCTAGTGGCGGATTAATTGGCGGAGCTGTTGTTACATCAGATAATACAACTTTTGGAACAATAAACTTAAATGGTTGTAAAACGTATTCTCAGAATTGTGGCGTTTTGGGTGGCAGTTATATGTATGACAGTACAACATACACTTTACTTGATACATATGATACGAGTAGCATGGTTTCTGCGGTTTCTTTGTATGTTCCTGAAATAACTTCTGTAACTTTGCAAGTTGGAGCGAACGCACCAAGTAGTAATCAAATTACTTTTGATATGGCTTTTATGCTTGATGGCTTTAATAGCTTATCTCAAATTGGTATAGATACAACAACTGATTTTGTTAAAACAGCTGATGAATTATTAGCAATAGTTTCTGCAAAACAAACCGAATATGGCGCAATCCAAAACAGGTTAGAAAGTGCTCTTGACGAGATATCCACCCAATACGAAAATTTAGTTTCTTCTCGTTCAACCATTCGTGATGCGGATATTGCGGAAGTGTCAGCGCAGTATATTCAACAACAGATTCTTCAACAAGCAGCAGCGACTTTGCTAGCAACCGCAAATCAAAGCCCTGCGATAGCATTGCAATTAATCTAGTTCCTTCCCCTACTTGGGGAAGGCTAGGATGGGGAATTTTTTATCCACCCCTCACCCGAATTTCTAAGCTCCGTTGTCGCTAAGAAATTCTTCCCTCTCCCGCAAGGGGCGAGGGGAAGAATCGTTGAACCACAAAGATATCTACGTGCGTAGCACCTCCCGCAAGGGGCGAGGGGAATGTTTTGTGTGTTGCGATTAATCTAGTTACTTCCCCTACTTGGGGAAGGCTAGGATGGGGAAATCCACCCCTCACCAAGAATTTCAAGCTTTCGTAGAATTCAAGTCGAAAATATCTTTTTATGTTAAAATTGTTATATGAAATGTGGATTTGTAACAATTATTGGAAGACCAAATGTCGGTAAATCAACTCTTTTGAACCAAATTTTAGGACAAAAGATTGTTATCACCACCGACAAGGCGCAAACAACACGCAAGCGTATCAAAGGTATTTTGACTGACGAAAACGGGCAAATAATTTTTGTCGACACTCCTGGTATTCATAGACCTTTGAATAAGCTTGGCGAATTTTTGATGGATGAAGCAAAATTTGCTGTACCTGATGCAGATTTGATTTTGTTTTTAGTTGATGCGTCTGAGCCAGCTGGTAAAGGCGATAAATGGATTGTTGAAAACATTTTAAAAGAGTCTAAAATTCCTGTAATATTGGTCTTAAACAAGGTTGATAAAGTTAAAAATCAGCAAAAAGTTGAAGAAAACCTTGTTTCATACAAACTTTTATTTGATGAAAATTTGCCAGTTTTAAGAATTTCAGCTAAAACTGGTAGAAATAAAGATACATTGCTTTCAAATATCTACAAAAAACTTCCAGAAGGTGATAAGCTTTATCCAGATGATGTTGTAACAGAAGAAAGTATGCGCTCAGTTGCAGAAGAAATTATAAGAGAGAAAATTCTTTTGAATACACAAGACGAAATCCCACATTCTGTCGCAATTACTATTGATAAATATCAAGAAGCTGAAGATATCGATAGGATTTATGCAACTATTTATTGTGAGCAGAAAAGCCAAAAAGGGATTTTGATAGGAAAAGGCGGTAGTCTTTTGAAAAAAATCGGAACTGAAGCCCGAATTGAATTAGAAAATATCGTTGATAAAAAAGTATTCTTAGCTCTTGAAGTTAAAGTCGAAAAGGATTGGAGAAAAAAAGAGAATTTGCTTAAAAATTTCGGATATGTTTCCGAGGTATAAGGGGTAAAAGATTAGCACCCACCCTAACCCTCCCCCTATAAAAGGAGGGAACATGAAAACTAGCAAATTTAATTTTTAGATGTTTTTAAATAAGTAAGTGTGTGTTTATTATGAAAATTGCAATTAATCAAATTCCCTCAAACAGAGGCTATAACTATCAAACCAAGAAGTTGAACAAAACAACTTCTCAAACTTGTCCTATAAATAATAAGAGTGATTTTAATATTTATGACACACAACTTGCAATTTTAAATAAACAAAATGTCAATTTTAAGGGATATTATGGAGACCCTCAGCCTGTAAAAAAACTTTTTTATATCGTATCTGGTAAAAATGAAGTTTACGAAGATATGTGGACACATGCGCACACTTTTAGAGCTGGGCTTAAAAAATGGGTAAACGCTCACCCTATCGAATTAATGAAACGCACGCCTGAGCAAGCAATTCAATCTATTTGCACACTAATTAAGCCAGATAATCAATTCCCTGGTATTCCTCCTTACATTCCAAGCCCCAATTTTGGAGATAAATGGGGGCGCCATGCAAATTATATTGAAATAAATCCAAGAGTGATAGCGAATTATCATGATGGAAGAATTACTGATGGACTGTTGCAGGTAATGAAGCTATTACCTGCTATACCAACTTCGCCAAATTCTTTTGCAAACTGTATTGTCCTTTCACAGCTTTATCCAAGTTTGCATGATGATGGAACCTTGCTTTCTGGTTCATTGTATTCGACAAGCTTGCACTCTGGAATTAGCAATAATTTAACTTCAGAAGGTTTATTTGGTAAAATGGGCGCAGATGAACAAGTAAAGGCTTTTAATGACTTAGCTCATCTATTAGGTTTTAAAACTGGTTTTAGAATGCCAATCTCTGCAGGTCAGTTAAGGCTAAAAGGCCAAGAATTTGATTGGAAAAAGCACGAGCAAGCTTATATTGATGCTTGTGTCTGGGGGATTGAATTAGGGTTTGATTCAATCTACTTCGATAGCGGTAAGCATGTTGTAGATATGAATGGATATTGTGGAATTGGAGAAGTGCCTAATCAAAAACAAATGGCTTATATTTTGCATCAAATAAGAAATAAAACTGGACGCAATGATTTGTCTTTTGTTGGTGAAAAATGCGATAGCAGACCTATTTTTAAAGAAACAGGTTATACTGCAGGTACTGATTGGGGTAGAGCCGATGATTTCTTTAGTGTAAAATGGGAAGCTATGAGTCAAGCTGCTTCAAGAGATTATGCAGCGGGTCCAGAAGTTTCTAATGATAATGATTACGGCAAAGCAAGTTATCAGCAAAGGCTTAATAGATTAAACTCTTGTTTATTTGGGTTTAATCATGTAAATAATAAGTTGCCGTCGTTTATGCAACTGCATGATATTATGCCTCTTTCACCATATGTGAACACACACGATTTAATGATGCACACAACTCAACTTATTGGCTCACAAGCTTGGACAGAGCCAGAAAGGCATTGGGATGGAATCTTCGCAGGAACACCTGAAGCCAACCAACACAGAGAAAATGTTAATAACATTTTCGCAAATTTTATAAAAACATTTGGCTAAAAACCTATGTTATGTTACAATACCACTACAAAAAGGAAAAAATAATGATTAGACAATCTAGACAACATCATCATTCACATCTAAACCCGAAGGGGCTTAGAGTTTTGTTGTCTATCTAATCAAGACTCCTTAACTGCTCTTTCGGGATATGTTTCAAGATAGTAAAGAGTTCAGTTAAAAAAGGAGAAAAAATACACTATGTCGCTAATAAATGTAATATCCGCAATCGGTAATAATTCATCTGTTTATCCCCTTCTCGTCAGAGACTGCGGGATTGAAAACCCTATCAAATTGGGCTTGACCTATAAACAAAATTTGAAAGATTCTCGTGAAATGGCAAACAATGCTCTCAGAGAAAGAGCTATTGATGAGTATGTTTGTTCTGCGATTTGGTTAAGCGGTATTCCAATTATGGATAAAATTTGTAATTGGGGTATAAAAAAACTTGGTTATGACCCAAATGTAGATATGAATCTTTTTAAGGATAATTCAAAACAAAGCATAGAGAAAAATATTGAAAAATTCAAAGATTTAGCTAAAGATGAAGTCGAAAGTCTAAAAAAAGTTCTTGCTAATAAAAAGACTTATGAAAGATTGCAAGCTGGTAGGTTTGTTCTTTCAACTTTAATTCCTGTTCTTTTAATGGGAGTAGCTTTGCCAAAAATGAATTTTGCATTGACTAGCAAATTAAGAAAACAAGAAGAAGTTAAAAACAATACCCAAAAACAAGAAACAAATTCTCAAGAAAATGTTTCATTCAAAGGTAGTTTTGTAACAACATTAGCTAATATGTCTACTGTTAATAAAATGGCGGTTACAGATGGTGGTTTGACTATTGGTAGAGTTTCAACAGGAAGAAACAGAAACGAAAGACTAGAACTTGGGTTCAAAATGCTTGGCATGATGTTCTTAAACTTTGTTGCACCAAAATGGATTGCAAAAGGTTTTGACGGAATTTCTAATAAATTATTTAATACAAATGTTAATCTAGATCCAAAACTTTTAAATAGAAAAGAGTTTTTAAGTGCAATCGAATCAGGAACTTTAGAACTTCCAAATGAAGGTAATATTATCGACTTTTTGGATACAAAACCTAAATCTCAGTTCTCTAGACTTACAGAAGAATTTTGTGGTGTTAAATATATAAAAGATGGTGTAAGGGATCCTCGTGCATATGTTGATGAAGAATCAATTTCTAAATTCCAAAAAGAGATTGAAAAATTCGCAAGACAAGCTCGAGAAGCTGGTGATATCAATAAGTTTGGCAAAAAAGCTCTTTGGGTTAAATCTGGAAATATTATTGCAAACGTAGTTTTAAGTAGTATTTTACTTGCAATTTGCTTGCCAAAATTAACCTTCTACTTGAGAAAACTTGTTACTGGGTCTGATGCAGAACCAGGATTGGTTAACAAGCCTTAATATAAAGATTTTGTAAGGATTTTTAGAATATCTATTTTTTTATAATATACTTAGAAAGTAAATTATTAGAAATGGAGTAAGAGTATGACTATGGTTTTAGAAAAAGCATCAATTCACCCATCTGCAGTTATCCACCCAACAGCTGAAATTGCAGAAGGTGTTATAATTGGTCCTAATGTTGTTATTGGTGAAAATGTTAAAATTGGAAAAGGTACAAGAGTTATTGCAAATGCATATATTGAGTTTGCAGAAATTGGTGAAAATTGTACAATTTCACCTTTCTCAACTATTGGTTCTGAACCTCAAGATTTAGGTTATAAAGGTGAACCTACAAAAGTTGTTATTGGTAACGAAACTATTGTAAAAGAAAACGTTACTATACACCGTGGCGCTGCTTGTGGTGATTTTACAACAAGAATTGGTAATAAATGTTTACTAATGGTAGGATCTCACATTGCTCACAACTGTGTATTAGAAGATCAAGTGATTTTAGCAAACCTTGTAACATTAGGTGGTCATGTTCATGTTGGATTTGGTGCATTTGTTGGTGGTATGAGTGTATTCCATCAAAATATCAGAATTGGTAGCATGGCAATCGTTAGTGGTTTCTCAGCTTCAAGATTAGATATACTTCCGTACTCAAAAGGCGATGGACGACCTCCGGTTCCAAAAGGATTAAATGTTATTGCTTTGAAACGTAGAGGTGTTTCTCAAGAAGTTAGAACAGCTACAAATAGAGCTTTCAAATTATTAATTTCTGATGAATATAACACAACTCAAGCTATTGAAAAAATTAAAGCTGAACTTCCAATGAATGAATATATTGAAAATATGATTGAATTTATTCAAACTTCAAAAAGAGGCGTGTTATTGAAGTCTCATAAAACTGATAATATGAGCGCAGACCTCTAAATACGACAATTATAGGCTATAGAATAAAAAGGGTATTAAATACAATTAATACCCTTTTTATATATTTTAGTATATTTGCTAGCGATATTGCTATAAGTTAATAAAATCAATATGTTTGCACCTTTATTAAGTTTTGTAAATATTAAATTAAACAAATGTCTTGACTTTTTTTATTGATGAGTCATAATATTAAAGCACACTTTAAGTGTAGCCGAAACACTAAATAGCAAAAATAACCCCCAAAAATCATATAAACTCCTAGATAATAAACACTAAAAAAGACCATTAGGATGCAGAAAACAAAACCCACCTGACACACACCAGGTGGTTTTTTTTATCCTATTAAATTAGATTTTAAATTTGTAATAAAAAAGCTTTGGTTTTATCCAAAGCTTTTTTATATATTAATATAATTAAAATTTAAACAAGTTTTTGAGCTCATTTGCGGTATTTTTTAGAGCTTCTTTTTGAGATTTAACAGTGTCAACTACGTTTTGGACATCATCACCAACAGTTGTTTTTAATGATTTTATTGTTTCAACCATACTCTGTTGTGGCTCTAGTGCACTTGTATCTACTTCGGTTAACCATTTGAAAGATTTAATTGAATTGCTGCTTTCAAGTCCACCATTAAAAATTACTTTAAAATCTTTATACAATTCACTACCGTTTGAGAGAGCGGGTATTTCAGAAATTCTTTCACCTCTAGGGTTCGTAGTTAAAGCATTTGCAATAGAAGCTGTTAGTGTTCCAAATTTTGGAATCGCAGATAATAATTTATCAGCTGATAGTTCACCAACAGGACCTAAGAGAGCTACTACAGATTGATCTAATCTACCTAAGACTGTTACATTTGTAGACATATTGATTAAGTTCAATTTACCATATACAAAATATGCCAAAGTTTGTCCTGCGCTCTTGATAGAAGTTAAATTAGCCCAACCATCTGAGAATGTCATTTCACCTGTTATGTAATCATATTTAGCTGTGTTTTTAACTGCAGATAAATTAGACAGCGTTGCAACAGTTGTTTTTAAAATAGCATTGCTTACAATATTGCTTGCACCAAAGAAGTTTTCAAGTCTACCTATATTACCAAAAGAACCATCGGTTATTTTGAAAGTCAATTTACCCTTCATTGAGCGCATCATATCTTCGTAATCAACAACTTTAAGAGTCAAATTAGTATCAAAACCTAAAGTTCCTGTTAATGCATTAGAAATCCCAACAGCGCCTTTTACGGCTTTTTCAGCATTTAATCCGGCTCCGTGAAAATCTATTTTAGTATTCAAATCTGACATATTATAAACAATATTGCCGTTAATATTGCCATCAAAAGCAGTTCCTTTTAAGTTGTTTAAATAGAAATCAGCACCTTTCATCGCAAAATCTGTTGTGCAATTTTCAGCAGCAATTCCACCTGAAGCGAATTTTGCTAAAGTTGCATGGCCTTTTAGAATTGGGCCGTTTAGTTTTGCGCTCAAGTTTTCCATTACAACAGGAATTTCCGGTATCGAAAGAGTCGGAACATTCACAACACCTGATAAAATCGGATTAAGCATACTGCCTGTAATATTAATATTACCATTGAATGTCATTTTAGATTTATCAAACATTGGAACAATTATTGTTGAATCTGATGTTGTAGCAAAATTCAAGTTTAATGTTTGTTTAATAACATTCATATCACCTGTTAATTTTGCTTTTATATCGCCAGTTGAGACAAAATCTAAGCCAATCTTTTCTGTTAAATAGTTTTTGATTTTACCAGATACGTTGAAATTAATCTTTTCAACTTTTACAGGTGTCTGCGTAATTTCAATTACATCAGGCTTGATATTTGCAGAAATCTTAGGAATATTTACCCCCGCAGCTGGATTTATAACTCTTATGTTTTCAGAAACCGCAGAACCAGAAAAACTTTGTGCATCTGCAATAATATCAACATTTGTTTTTGGAAGTTTTAATATTGTATTTGAAGGAATGTTTTTTATATCAATATTATTCAAAACAACTTTTGCAGTAGGTTTGATTTTATCCAATTTACCAACAATATCAGCCTTTAAGCTTACTGTACCTGAATTTACAGGATTTTCTTTTAATAATACGGCTTGACCGCAAGCTATAAGAAGCCCTTTTAGGCTTAAATCATTTGCAACTAAGTGCAAATCAGCTGTCGCATCTTCTTTTACTAAGCCATAAAATTTTAGTGGTTGGTTAAGTATAGAAAAACCGATATTTTTGATATTAACATTATTGTTTGCTAATTGAATATCAGCATTAATATCATCTATCCCGATTTTATAAAGTCCGTAATAAATATTTGCGTTAGGTATTTTTAAATAACCGTTTGAATTGATTGTTTTTAAGTTTGATTTAATATTAAAATCAGCATCTAATTTACCGTTAGCAGACAATGTTTGCAAATCTCTTATATTAAACGTCATTGCTACTGCATTAAGGATGCGAATGATATTATTTAATTCAACATCTGATTTGAAATTCAAATCAATATTTGTTTTTTTACCTGTTTGCACGTAACCATTAATTGTAGAGACTTCATTTTGAGCAGTGTACATTGATGAGCTAATATCAATTTTATGTCCTTTAAATTTTAGATTTGCATTACTTGGAGGTAAATTAACAATAGATAGATTGTCAGCTTTTACGTAACCATTGTTTCCATCATTAGTTATTGTTAAATTTGCATCCAAATTTGCTGTAATTCTGTTATTATAAATACCTTTAAATATGTCTAAAATGTTGATTTCAAAACCTGTATTTTGAGATTTATTTTTATCATCTTCATTTACTTCTGCTGGATTAAATACAAGATCATGTAAATCTAAATCAGGCATAATTCTATTGTTGATTTTTAGGTTATAAACAAACTGTTCTCTCTCATCAAACTTAGCTTTACCGTTTGCTGAGAGTTTAACACCTTTATTTAAAATAAAATCAGTAATTTCAGTTTTTCCGCCTTCGATTTCATATTTTTTATTGTTAGATAAATCTATAAATTCAATATCGTATTCACCAATTTTAATATCAGGAAGATGATTTGATAATCTTAATCCGAACGGTAGGGATAAATTAGTTGTTTCAACAACTTCAGGCTCAGTATTATTTATTTTTCCCTCTGCATTTACCCCTTCAGGCAAATACTTTTCTACTTCAAAAGAGCCGTCTTTATTAACACCGAGTTTTAAGTCAACACTTCCCACTTGTACTAAATCGACTTCAATTCTTCTTGCTAAAAGCGGTAATAATGACATTTTTACAGAAAAATCTTCAGCTTCAAAAATTTCTTTGTTTTGAGGTGTGAGAATAGCGAATTTGCCAAGCTCAGCTCCGACAGTGAATTTTGGAGTTGTAATTATTTTAAAATCTTCGATTTGAGAAATTAAGCCTGTAGCTTTTTTTATCTCATCATTCACCATCGGAATATAATTTTTTGCAATCGGTGTAATTATAAACGGCAAAATTAAAAATAATGCATAAATTACAACAACCACAATAGCAAAACCGATACCAATTTTTTTCAACAGATTAAAATTCATAACACCTCTCCTAAAAAAACAATTATGATTATATTATAATCTAAAAATTTCAAAGCTAAAACAAAAAAGTTGGCAAAGATACCTTAGATTTAACAAAACAATTGATGAAATAAAAATAATTCCCCTCTCCAAGGGGGAGGGTAGAGATTGTAGTTTGTAGGTTGGGGTTTCTACCCCAACACATATTTTTGTTGGGCTGAAAGCCCAACCTACATCTTTCTGCCCAACAAAAAATTCCCCACCCTAACCACCTCTCAGCAAACGTGACATTTAGTCACCTTTGCCTCGGCAGAGTCCAAGTAGGGGAGGGAAATTTCTCTAGCAAAAAATATTTTTACAGGGTTTATACATATATAAATTGCTAAAAAAGGGAAATATTATGCAAATATCGTTAAATACACACCAGCCGATTTTTAAACAAATACAACTTTCTGAAGCTGAGCTTGAAAAAGGTAGAAATCGCCTTAAAATGCTAAAAGCTGACCCTGAAAACCCAAGGCATAGCTATGAGATGTTTGATATTTTTGAAAAACATTTGAATAAAGAAGTTGATTTAAAACATTGTAAAACAGGTAATGGTCGTAGATATTTTTCAAAAAATATGTATATTAATTTTTTTAGAATTTTAGAAGAAACTCGTAGGCTTAATTTTTCATTGGAATACTTCACAGAAGCATTGCAAGGGTGTATTAATAAATTTGACCCAGATTGGAAATTCGATATCAAAAGAGATGACCCAAAATTAACAAATTATAATTTATCATCTGCTAAAGAAGATGCTAGTCATATGTATCGCTTTTTAGGAATGACAAAACCTGAGTTTTTGAATGCTACACAAAAAGTTAAATTCTTCCAAACCGCAACTTTAAAGACAAAGAAAGTTGATATTTATAAACTTAATGAATATCTTGGACTTAGCAAAGATGAGGTTTTAGGTATTTATAGAAAAGACCCTAATACTATTATGTTATCAGCTGAACAAATAACAAAAAACTTTGAAAATGGTAAAAAGACATTTAATATAGAGACAACAGAAGAATATAAGAAAATCGTTAAAGAAAACCCTACTCTATTAGACTATAAAGATTGTAGTGAAATAAAAGAACGTGCAGATTTCTCTAATCTCATAACTCAAGAAGGCGAAAATATTGGTATATCAAACCCAGCTATCAATGAAGAAGAAACTTTCTTCACTGCTTTATTGATATCAGCTTTAGCGGGAGCTCTAGGTATTGGTGCTAGTGGTGAAAAACTTAACATAGCTGATATTATTGCTGGATGCAAAAACAAAATTGTTGAGTTAAAAGTTCCTAAACACAACTTATCAGAAAAATTTGCATCTTTTGCTAAACAATTTTTAAGAGACAAAAACTTCGAATCTAAATGCAAGATTATAATGAAAAGGTTGTAGGCTTAATAATATTGCTTTCAATACTTGAAGTAATATAATAAAATATAACAATCACAAAACAAATTTAAACAGCAAGGCAGACTTATGCCTACCTTTATTATTAGCAGACAAAAGTCTACCTTATTATTCAATATTTATATTATCCCACCACATCAAAAACCGTATGTCCGATTTACTTAATTAAAATTTTTTGATAAAATCGAATTTGAGGAGTTAAATATATGAAGAATGTCGCTACAATAATGGAATGTTCAAGGATTTTTTCTTTACCGATGACTATTCAATCTTGGCTGGTAATTTTTGTGTTTTCACTAATTGATTCAGGCAATATTTTATACGGAATTTTAGCTCTCTTAGGTATTTGTTTTGCTCATTTAGGCGCAAATATTTTTGATGATTATATTGACTACAAATCTTTAATCAAACAAGTGAATTTTGATAAAAATGAGTATTTAAAAAACTCTCAAAAAACAAAATGCAGATACATAATATGTGGCAAATTAAAAGAAACAGACGTACTTGGGATTGCAATATCTTATTTTGCAATCGCAACGTTTATTGGTTTGTTTTTGTTTCTTAAATGTGGAATGGGTGTAGTTCAATTTGCTTTTATCGGAGGTATTATTGCTCTAATCTACCCTATTGCATCAAGATTTTGCCTTTCAGAAGTCTTAATAGGTCTTGCATTTGGTCCAGTCCTTTTTGGCGGTGTTTATTATGTAATGACAGGAACTTATACAAGCGAAGTTTTTTGGCTATCCTTACCAATTATGTTTATAACAGTTGTTTTATTATACATTCATTCAGTAATGGATTTTGATTTTGATTTGAACGAAGGCAAAAAAACTATTGCAAATCTTTTTAATTCCCAATTAGATTCATTAGTAGTGCTAAAAGTTTTGTTAGTACTAGCGTATATCTCTTTAATTTTCCTATGTGTCTTTGATATATTGGATTGGCAAGTGTTTTTGGTATGTTTAACTATTCCACTCGCAAAAGACTTGTATAATTCTTTGGTTGAATTTTCAACAAATTCAGAACATGTTCCTGATAAAAAATGGTTTCATTTCCCTATGGAAAATTTAGAAAAACTAAAAGAAAACAACGAAGCTTCTTTTATGATTAGAATGTATCAATCAAGAAACTTGGCTATTTATTTTTCATTATTCCTAACTGTTGCAATTATTTTATCAAAAGCAATTTAAACTCTTGAGAAGACTTCAACATCAATATCGTCAAAAGTTTTATCGAAGAAAAATGCAGCAGAAGCTACCATTGAAGCATTGTCTGTACAATATTTCATAATAGGTGCATAAACTTCATAGCCTTCTTCTTTAAGGTCAAAAATCTTTTTGCGAATTTCAGAATTGGCTGCAACACCGCCAGCTAAAACAACTTGTTTATACCCTCTTTCTTCGGCTGCACGTTTAACTTTCTTTAAAAGAGTAGAAGAAACGCACTCTTGAAAACTTGCACAAATATCAGCCGTTGGCATTTCTTGACCGTCAAAAGATTTAACAAGTCTTAATACCGCAGTTTTAAGTCCGCTAAAACTAAAATTATATCCATCGACTTTAGCTTCAGGAAGTTTGAAGGCAAAAGGATTACCTTCTTGTGCGAGCTTGTCTAACTTTGGCCCTCCTGGGTACGGAAGTCCTATTAAACGTGCGACTTTATCATAAGCTTCACCAACGGCATCATCAATAGTTTCACCAATAATTTCTAACTCAGAATAAGATTTAACATCAATAATTTGCGTATGACCACCACTTACTAAAAGTGCAATAAAAGGGGGTTCTAAATTCGTATCAATAAAGTTTGCACTAATATGTGCGTTTAAGTGATTTATTCCAATAAAAGGCTTATCATAAGCTAAAGCAAGCGATTTTGTTGCATTTAAACCTACTAACAAACAGCCAACCAACCCAGGGCCAACTGTTCCTGCAAATGCAGTTATATCATTTGCACTTACTCCAGCTTGTTTAAAAGCTTCATCTACAACAACGTTTACAGCTTCTAAATGTTCTCTTGCGGCAATTTCTGGAATGACGCCTCCGAATTTTTCGTGGATTTTTATTTGTGAAGCAACAACGTTAGCTAAAACTTCTCTACCGCCTTTAACAATTGCACAAGCTGTTTCATCACAGCTTGATTCAATCGCCATAATCAAAGAATTTTCGTCAATTGTAACGGGTTTGTTACTAAATAATGTATTTTTAAGCTTTTTCATAGTAATATTGTACTACAAAATATTTTCTAAAAAACCAACCAGCACCAACCCGCTGGTAGTCTGTTCCAGAGGGACACTTGGAACATCACAAGAATTTAGTATTGGTATCGGATGTGTCCCGACAAAAGGTTATAAAAAATGAAGTTTCTAGATAAAGCAAAAATTCGTGTAGTATCAGGTCATGGCGGTAACGGTATGGTTGCATGGCGTAGAGAAAAATACGTTGATAAAGGCGGACCAGCTGGTGGTGACGGCGGTCGTGGCGGTGATATATATTTTGTAGCTGACGAAAATATGTCTACACTTTTAGACTTCAAAATCAAGTCAGTTTACAAAGCTCAGTCAGGCGAAAACGGTGGTATCAAAGGTATGCACGGAGCTTGTGCAAAAGATACTTATATAAGAGTTCCTTTAGGTACAGTTGTTAGGGATACTAAAACAGGTAAAATCATTGCTGATATTACCGAAGTGGAACAAACTGTTCTTATTGCAAAAGGCGGTCGTGGTGGACGTGGTAACGCAAGATTTGCAACAGCTCAAAAAAGAGCTCCGCAATTTTGTGAGCCTGGTGAGCCTGGAATTGAAAGAATTTTAGAATTAGAATTAAAACTTATTGCAGATATCGGCTTATTAGGTATGCCAAATGCTGGTAAATCAACATTTATTAGTTCAGTTAGCTCTGCAAAACCTAAAATTGCAGATTATCCATTTACAACTCTTGTACCAAACTTAGGTGTTGTAAAAAAAGATGATGGCGGCTCTTATGTTGTAGCTGATATACCAGGACTTATTGAAGGAGCTTCTGAAGGCGTTGGGCTAGGTCATGAATTTTTGCGTCACGTTGAAAGATGCCGTTTCTTAATCCATATTGTAGATTTGACAGCAGATGATCCTATTAAAAACTATAAAGTAATTAATGAAGAATTAAGAAAACATTCTGAACAGCTTGCAAATCTTTATCAAATTGTTGTTTTAAACAAAATTGATTCTGTTTTGGAAGAAGATAGGGAAATGTTTAAAGAGCAATTTAAAGCATTTTCTTCAGATGTATTCTTGATTTCTGCTGTTACAAAAGAAGGGTTAAATGAATTACTTCACTTTGTATCTACTAAAATTGATGAAATTCCAAAACCTGAATTTGATTTGATTGTAGAAGAAGACTTAGATGCATATAACAATGACGATAGCGAATTTGAAGTTACAAAGATTGCAAAAGATGCTTATGTGATTTCAGGTGGTAAAGTAAATCGTTTAGCTAAAGTTACTGATTTAAGAAACACAGAACAAGTTGTAAGATTTCAAAACATTTTAAAATCAATGGGTGTGTTTGAAGTTCTTCATAGCTATGGTTTAAAAAATGGTGATACAGTAATTTGTGGACACCTAGAGCTCGGGTACTATGATGATGAAATCTGGGGCGAAGGAAGCAAAGTTTAGGGGTAAAAGGGTAAATGATTTAGAAAAAGGAGTGTAAATAATGAACATATCAGCAATAAAAACAACAATACAAGCGCCATTAAAAAAAATATTTCCATTTGCACTAGGAGCAATGGCATTAGCTAGTTGCACACAACCTATAGGAAAAATCAAAGAGTATTGTGAAGAATATGATAAATCGGCTGTTGAATACAAAGAATGTATTGATAGATGTGAAGGAAAATTTTCACCAAAAGACCAAGCTATTTTAGATTCTCTTGTTTATCGTGATTTATTAAACACAACAAAACTTGCAAAAGACTCTTCTACTATTGCAGAATTTAATAGAATCTGTGCAACTAATAAATATAGCTCTAATAATAGTTCAAATTTTGAAGAAAACTTATTAAAAGAAGGGATTTCTGCCAAAGAATTCAACTACATTCGTTCTAAATCTGAACCGGCAGCAAGACAATTTGAAGCAGATAAAGCTCTTTTTGGTAAATTATTTAAAGAAAAGGGCTTAACGACAGAAGATTTTGCGAGAGAATTTTTAGCTGTATCAAAGTTTGCGCATCCGAAAATGAATTACGAAGCGCACGAAATTAAACGTATAAAAGAAGATATACTTGATGGTGAATTAATTAATTGGGGAGTGCCTATTCAAGCGAAATAAGAAGTTATATTATGTAGGTCAGGCAATGCCTGACTTATATTATAATAAAAGGATAACTATGCAATACGCAATTAATGAAGCTAAAAAATGTATAAAGGATGTTCCTATTGGCTGTGTTATAAAAAAAGATGGCCAAATTATAGCTTCTGCGCATAATTGTCGTGAATTGAATGATGATGTAACAGCTCATGCTGAAATCCTTGCAATAAAAGAGGCTCAAAAAGTTTTAAATACTTCAAGACTAAAAGATTGTGAGTTATATGTCACTTTAGAGCCTTGCCCAATGTGTGCTTGGGCAATTTCTATGAGCGGAATTTCGACAGTGTACTTTGGTTCATATAACCAACAGTATGGCGCCTTAGAAAGTACAGTTCATTTACCACTTAATCCGAACCTTAAAATCTATGGTGGAATAATGGAAGAAGAATGTAATAAAATATTAGAAGAGTTTTTTAAGAAAATACGAAAATAAGATATTTCCTCCCTTGTGAGGGAGGATTAAGAGGAGGGGCTAATTTTGATTACTAAAATAGAATTAGATAAATTAGTTAAAAAATATGAAACAGTCGATTTTATTCAAAGCGACCCAATTCAGTTTTGCCATCGCTATGTAAAGAAGGAAGAAGTTGAACTAGCGGGTTTTATTGCTTCACTTTTTGCTTATGGAAACCGTAAAATCTTTATAAAAAAACTTGACGAAATATTTTCAAAAGCTGATGGAGATTTGCTTGGTTTTATTAAGAATGGAGATTTTTCAAATTTAAAAGGTATTGAATATAGATTTTCAAAAGAGAATGATATTATTCCTATTTTTGAAATCTTATCAGCACTTTATAATGAATCAAGAGGGTTAGAAGAATTGTTTAGCTATGGCTGGGTTCAGCCTCCATTGTATTTTTCTCAGATAGAAAAGGAACTTATATTTTTCCAATCAATAATAGATTTTTTCTATTCAAGAGCTCCCCAAAGTATTGGGCAAGGTTTTTACCATATGATTCCAAATCCGCAAAATGGTGGTGCTATGAAAAGAATGAATATGTTTTTACGCTGGATGGTTAGAAAAGGCCCTGTAGATTTAGGTATTTGGACTTTTATGCAACCAAAAGATTTATTAATTCCTCTTGATGTACATGTCGCAAGAATTTCTAGAGAAATGGGTCTATTGACAAGAAAAAGCAATGATTTCAAAGCGGTAATTGAGCTGACAGAAAAGCTTAGAGAACTTTGTCCTGACGATCCTATAAAATATGATTTTGCAATGTTTGGTTTTGGTGTAGAATAAGATTAGAAGTAAAGAGAGGTTAGATATATGAACAAATTTAATTTTAAAACCGCAAGATTTATTGGAATAATAGTTTTTATTTGTTTGATATTTGCGCTTATTGTGATGAAAGCATATCAATATTTGCCAGAAGAAAATGCAAGAGCTACTTTTAAAGAAGCTGTATCTAATGATGATATTCAATATAAAAGAGTAGAAGATGCAGAAGAAACAACTACTGTTGAAGAACAAGCAAACGAAGAAAATTATGAAGAAAATGAAAGCGAAGAGATTGTTGAACAAAATAACAAGCCTGTAAGAGAATTAGAAAGCATAGAAGAACTCTCAAAAAGATATAAAAAGCCTGCTAAGAACCTATCTCCAATAGAAGATGCTGATAGACTTAAAGAAAGCGGAAACTATAAAGAAGCAATTGAACAATATAAAGAAGCTGCAATGGATTCAGATGCTAAGTCACAAGCTTATTGCTATGAACAAATAGCAACGATTCATGCTATTGAAAAACATTATGGTTCAGCTCTTTCATTTGCACAAAAAGCTTATAATACTTATCCAAGCACTCAAAGAGAAATTTTGCTTGCAAGAATATATTATAAAACTGGCAATATCGAAAAAGCGACAAACAGAGTAAATAATATTTTGAAAAGAGATTTTGATCAAGATAAATAAATTGTTACAATACACTTGATTTTCTCGTTTATTTATTATATATTTACACCTGTGAAGTGCATAAGCCGAAAATGCACTGTGTAGCGTCCTCTTAAACGCAGATTTTTGAGGAAAATAGTAAAGGAAAGTATTATGAATTTAAAAAACAAACAAGAACTTATTGAAAAGTTCGGAGCAAACGCAAAAGACACCGGTTCTGCAGAAGTTCAAATTGCAATGTTAACTAAAAAGATTTCTGAATTAACAGAACATATGAAAGCTAACAAAAAAGACTTCGCAACAAAACGGGGTCTATTAATGATGGTAGGTAAAAGAAAAAGACTTCTTTCTTACTTAAAAGATAAAAACCTTGAAGGTTACAGATCTTTAATCAAAGAACTTGGTATCAGAGGTTAATTCTATATTTAACAATAAAAACTCCGACTTTTAAGGTCGGAGTTTTTGTTGTTATACTGCTTGACTAATTTTAATATTCCAAGTTCTAATAAATTCATCCATAGCTGGATTATCATTTTCTGGATGTTCTTGTTTATAAATATTTACTGCTTTTGTTATGTCATCCAAACAAGCTTGCATCTCTTCTTCTTTACCGGCTTTTTCATATTTGGTATATTCTTTTACTAATCTAGAAATAGCAGCAGTTTCGCCGTTTTTAAGGTGATCTATTTCAGTTGCTCTTTTTTCTTTTGCTTCAGCTTTTTTTGCTCTTTCAAGTTCTTTGTCTAATTTTTCTAATCTTCTTAAAGCATTTTCTAAATTAGCTTTTTCTTCTTTTTTTGTTTTTAAAACTGCTTCAGCTTCTTCTAATTCAGCTTTTTTGTTTTTTATAGCATCTTCTGTTGTTTTAATATCAGCTTGAAATTTTCTAACCTCTCTTACTAAATTTACGTAGTTAGGATCATCTGGATCCGCCATTCTTAATGACTTTTCTGCAGCTTTTAAGTTGTCTTTATGGCCTTCAAGAGTCTTGTTTGCAGTTTTAAGATTTTCTTTTGCTGTTGATACACCATTTTCAAGGCTTTCGATGTTAATTTCAGCAATAGAAGCATTAATAGCTTCTTTATCACCATATGTATTAGTTATTTCATCAATATCAGCTTGTATTTCTTCAGAAGAACGATTTGCAAAAATATTGTTGTCGCCACCAATAAAACTATTGTTATTATCATTCGGATCAACAGCGTTAACAACACCACTAATGATTCTAGGAAGAGCTGTTACAGCAAGAAAGCCAGTTCCTAACATAATTAAAGAACTTGTATCAATGCTGAATGGATTAATATTTCTAGCTTGAGGATGTTTAGTGCGGCATCTTTCGCTATTACAACTACCTGTGCTATGTGAATTACTATGTCCATGAATTGTTGTCATAATAAAATTCTTTCTTCTTACTTCTTACTCTTACATATATATAAAGTAGAAAAACCTATTCTGATTTCAGCTTAAGACGTAATTGTTACATAACTTAACATATTTACCAATGGAATAAAAAAATACCCTTTGACAAATAATTTTGCTCTTGGTATATTAATAGATGTTCGCACACACAAGCTTTTGGGCGAGTGGCGAAATTGGTAGACGCACTAGACTTAGGATCTAGCGCCTTTGGTGTAAGAGTTCGAGTCTCTTCTCGCCCAAATTTAAAAAGAAGCCGTAAGGCTTCTTTTTTGTTATAAAAAGCAACTAAGTTCCTAAGAATGAGCTATATTGATCTCTTACACCTGAAATAATTTTTTCCATCGCAGCGAATTTAGATTCTAATCTAGACTTGTAGTTTGCAACTGCAATATTTGCACGTTCAATCTGCCTGTCCATTCTTGTAATTTGGTTTCTATAAGAATTTTCAGCAGACGCAAAGTAGCCTGTCGCAGAAGCAAGAGCTTGTTCTACAACAGTTTCAACACGTGTAAGCACGCCCATATCACCAGTTAGCATTTCTTTTAATGCAGTAGGATCTGTCTCATAAGCTGATATGAATTTTTCTCTATCAAATGACAATAAATCTATTCCTTCTGTCTTAAGGTTAGCACCAGAAGCCT
>JAZNBJ010000104.1:0-28983 GCA_045586965.1 Candidatus Gastranaerophilaceae bacterium
TTTTTTGTTTTAATTGTAAAGTTTTGTAAAATATTTTTCAAAAAGTGAAATTTTTGTTTACAAAAATACTTAATATATACAAGAGTATATATGATAAGTTAATAGAAAGGATAAATTATGGCAGAGCTAGGAAAAATTTCACCAGTTACACTAGGTAAAACTAAAGAAGCAAACTTTCAACCAAATGAAGTTAATTTTAAAAAAGATGAAAAAGTACGTAACATTTTTGATACTGGTGCTTATTTGTCACATAACAATAATGTAAGTATCTTTAATAATTTATCTACAAATTGTTAATATAAAGAAAGTATCAATACACAAAAACGCCCAATTTTATTGGGCGTTTTTGTGTATAAATCTTATTAAACTTTTTGTTTAAATACGTTTCCTTTTCTATCTTTTTCGATATGAGGAGTATCTATTTCAAAGACATAAGTTGCAGACGGAGCTAAATCAACTCTAATTTCATTTTCAACAACTTGGAAACGACTTTTTTCTCCATAACTTGGCGCCATATTTACAAGTTCTTGAGTTGATTTTAATCCAGGGATTTTAATAGTTCCTGTTAAGTTTCTATTAGGGTTTTTATTTGCAATAACAACTGCTGTTCTGCCATTATTATGTCTAGCATAAGCTAGTATTTGGTCTTTTTTGTCGCCTTTTTTATCTAAAACAATATAGCTACTATTTCTATCCGCAAAAAGATCTAAATTATTATTTCTCATTTCAAGAGTTTCTCGCATTACACGTCCAATATCAGGGTGTTCTCCTCCAGGTTTGCGTGAAAGATTAAAAATATCTAACTTGAATGCGTGGTGCTCCATTTTTAAGTGTGCAAGTTTAACTAATTTATTATCTTCATCAGTTACTCTATCATCTTTTAATGAATATTGATAATCTTTGTAGCCTTCTTGTTTTTCGTATAGTACAGCATCTTTATACAAAGAATCACGGTTTTCATTAAAAGTTTTTTCATCAACTATTTTGTATGTAACAGTTTCATCATTATTTTCGTGAGAATATTTATAATTATAATAGTCACCACTTTGGAAGCCATCTACAAAATATGGATTACACATTGGTATTGTTGATTGTATTATTGTAGTTAAATTACAGTAATTTTCGCCACCATGTGTCATAGCAGATGTGTCATCGTGAGTCAAGAAAGAACCAATGCAAGACTTTCCAGAAGGTAATCTGTGTGACATATCTAAATTAAGTTTGATATAGTCATTGAATTCTTTAGCGCCATTCCATTCATGGAAAATATGATATTGTCCATAATAATCATCAAAGCCTGCTCTTAGCAAATCTTCAGGTCTGTCATATGGCATATTTACTTGCGGAGAGGCACACTCATATGTATATGACTCAGCTAACCACGCAAATTCTGGATCTTTAGTATGTGAATATGGAATTAATATATCCCAAAATTCAGTAGGTTTAGCTCTCGCAACGTCTGCTCTTATGCCATCAATACCAAGATCAATACAAGCATCTACATATTGTTTATGCATTTCTAGCAACTTTGGATTTAACGAACGTTTAGTAATATCATCCCAGGGTTCAAACATTCTGATATCAGCCCAACCTTGAGGGGTTTTGTCTTCTCCATTTCTACCATATGCCATAAGTGGTCTTTCGTCTTCAAACCAAGAGATAGAAGCACAACTAGGTAAGTCTATCATTACTTTAATATTACGTTTATGGCATTCATCTATAAAAGCTTTAAATTGTTCTGTAGGAGTTCTTGGATCTTTTTTATCAACGATTATTGGGTCAATTGCTAGAGAACCATCTGGTTCAACAAATTTTGCAGGTGAATATAGTGAACCTGCTGTACCCATAGCATTTTTAAATCCTGGTGGATGAATTGGCAATATATGTATGGTATTAATGCCATCATTTTTTAATTCATCAAGCCTATCGATTGCACTTAATAATGTACCAGGTTTTTCACCTAAATTTAAAGAAATTTTTTCATCACCATTAGTATCTTCTGCGGTAAAGGTTCTTGGTGCTATTGCTATCATAACAGATTCATTATTTTGAATCATAGAGCGTAAATTATTATGATATATTTCATTTCCTTTAAAATTAATATTAACTTTTTTGATAGCAGGTAAGTTTAACATTGCGACATTTTGTAAATAGTTATTTATTGCAATAGAATTATCTTTATCTTCAAGTTTAGTGGCTGTAGGTATAACAGGTGTACTTAAAGATTTAGCAGGATAAAATTGTGCAAATTGTACTTTATTTATTAGAGTCATTATTCACCTTGCTTTCATCTTTTATTGGTCTGTTAAGCTTACCAAATCCTAATTGTGCTAAATATGTTATAGCAAAGACAGAAGCTGTTATACCCCCGATGATACCTAACCATTTACGAGTACCATATCTTCTATCTGCAGCTCCACGTATTATTTCAGATGGTTCTTGTGCGACTAAATCAAAGAAAGATCTATTTGTTCTGAATGCTTTGTCATACTTATAAGGAGCATTTAAATCGATAAAGTGTGTTTTTTCTTTCATTGTGTCGTTTGTATTGTTAGGTACTATATCATAAAGCCTACCAATATAACGTTTTAATTGTTCAAGAACAGATTTAAGTTTAGCATTTTCTCCAACAGCATCTTCTGTTGCTTGAGCCAAAACACCATTTGGTATATCAGAAGTTGCAGGATAATTCACTCTAAACAAAGATTTCATAATATCTTTATAAAATTCGCCGTTATTTGTAGTATCTAGTTTTCTCATATGTGCAGCGCAGTTTGCATTAAGAATTGTGTCTTGGCCAATTCTTATTAAGTCTTCTACGTATTTTTCACCATTTCCTCTCAATGCCATTTCTGGAGCATATGTAGATGGAGAAGTTGCTCTTTTATATACATCAAGGGCCTCTAGTACACGGAAGAATGAGTTTCTACTACCTTGATATCGTTCAAAGATGTTAGATAAATTTTTATGCTTGATTGAACCAACTCCACTTATTTCTTTTTGGTGGTTACCATTGCGATAATCTCTTACTGTTCCTTCTAGAAAATCTTTGAAAGATTTTTCTCCATCAAATCTATTTTCTAGGTCGTCTACATTATCATTAACCAATGCTTTAATAGTTTCCTTGAAGCCACCAAGATTACCAAGCCTTTTAGCAGTTGTATTTGCGTTAGATTCAATTGCAGAGATAAGCTTTCTTATAACAGATTCGGCTTCTACTTCACTACCGTGTAATGCATATTCCATATCAGAAATTACTGTAGTTAGTTTTTTTACTATTCTAGTATATCGAATTTCATCGTTTGCGATTTCAGTAAGACGTTTATCTAAAATTTCTTTTGCAAAATCTGCAGAATCTCTTATTTTTTTCAATTCATCTTGAGTAAAATTAAGCTCGTTTAGTAATGCTCTTTCAAATTTTCCAGAGTAGTTTGCGATTATTGTCTCTGGAGCATGAGCAAATTTGAAGTGCTTGCATTCTTCAATAACACTTTGATTTATTTTATAATCACCAATAATTTTAGTAAGTTGTTCTACTTTATTAATAATACTATCATTGACAGATAAAGCTTTTTCTTTTCTTAAATTTTTAGAAATGTTAGACAGTAATGTTGTTTTTAAATCTTTCAGTATTGTATTGCCTGAGGTACCAGCTTTATTAATTTTATCATTAATAATTTTTTCTAAAGCAGCTTTAATTTCGCTAACATTAGAAGATTTAACTTTTACATCTTTTGAAAAATCAGCATCAGTTATAACTTCTTTAATTGCGGTTTTAAACTCATCTACAGTAGGAGTTATAATATCTAATTTAGATTTTCGTGCTTTAACGTCTTGTTTTGCATTTTTTATAATTGATTCTAAAATATCATCATTTACAAGGAAGAAATTTTCACCTTGGCCTGCTGATGTTTCAAATACAGTTTTCAATTCGTCAACTAAATTATTGCGAGTGTGGCTGTCCAAATTCTTTGTAATTAAGCTTGTAATGTTGTCGAATTCTTCTTTTGGTAATATTCCATCTTTTTTGTATTTTTGAAGAATTTTAGTAACTTCTTTGCTTAATTCATTATCTTTAAGAGTTTTGAGATCAGCTTCCATATTTTTTGTTGTTGTTGCAATTTCTTCAATTAGATTATTGTATTTTGCATTACGATAATTTGCAATTCCGTTAGAAATAGGTTGTTCTAACGCACAACAAGTTAAACCTGCCATTGCAGGAGTTGCAAAACCTGCTGTTAACATCCACAATGTATTATTTTGTGTGGCGATTTTTCTCATTTGTTCTTTAACGATTTCATGACGATTTGGCGTATCAGCAGGGATTCCCATCCTATCAGCAATAACATCTAAATCTTCTGATTTATGTTCTCCACGATATAAGTCAAAAGGAATGTAGTTGCTATCTTGGAATACTGATTTTTTACGTCCTTGGTCGTCAATATATTGTTTATCAATATCAAAACCGTGCATAATACGTGCAGGTTTATTTATGGCAATCTTAGGAAATATTTTCATTGATGCTAAAAATGCACCCAAGCCGACAAATTCCATTAATCGAGCTTTTGGATTTGAAGTCTGTGATGCTAAGTAAGTTGCTATTCCCAATCCACCTAGTACTAAACCTACATCATTTAAACGTCCAGATTGGTGGTCATTAGCTTTTCCTTGGTAACCATCTTTAATAGATTTTAAATCATATGCAATGTCTTTTAAAGAATAATTAATACTTGATACTAGATTGTCATGAACAAGATGTCCTTGACCAGGCAACGGTTTAACATTATTTTCAGTTAAGATTTTGCCACTAGCTTCTAAATACGGTTTTACAGCCTTATTTTGTTTTAAAGAAGGCTGAGTAGACTTATTTTGATTTATTTGTATAGGTTGCACTACCATAGTTAAATCACCGTACTTTCCTTAGTTCTGTCAATTGTATTTTTATTTTTGTTTTTAGCCATGTTTTTAGCTCTAATTATAGTATTTGCAGTAAGTAATGTTGTTAATCCAACTGTAAATAGAGTTATTGCTTTACCTGCATGTTTATTAATAATTTTACCATTCCAGAGTGACTTACAAGCGCCACCAAACGATTTACAGAAGGTTTTTGATATATTTAATGTATTTTGTCCAAAAGTTTTTAATCTGTTGCCCAATTTTGAAGAAAATTTTTCGCCAGGCTGTGCTTTATATCGTGCTCTTTGAGTAATTGATTCGAAGAATTCGTTCCAATTGTCTTGTGATGCTAAGCATACCCCAAGTGCAGCCCAAGAATATGATGACAAGCTCTTAGCTGTGTTGGATGTTGCAACTATATTTTGTATTATTGGGCTTGTTTCAGTAACAGAATCATTTAAATTTTCACCTAATCCCACTTTTTTAGCTACATGATCAAAGTATTTTTTGCTTAATTCATATTTATCAGCGCCTTCAGGTGCTTTTTTACCATCATATTCGCCTTTAGCAAGTAAGTCTTTTCTATAAAATTCTTTGCTATCATAAACCTTTCTTTGTTGCCATGTTGCATTAATTTCAGCTGCATCATCAGCCTTTTTAGGTAAATTGTAAACCTTATTTTGATAAGGCATTTCAGTATCTACGCCTGTTGCTATTTTAACCGGAGTTGTTACAAGGTGTTTTGATAATGTTTTAAAAACGCCATATAAAACAACTCCTAGTGCCATTTTGTTGCCAATACTTGCAGAAATTTGGCGTCCTTTAGCTGCTAAGAAATTTCTTACACAATTAAATACGCACATAAACATAGCGCTACCAGCTAAATATGGAACAATTCCCATGGTTAAAAATTCATAAAAATTAGAATTTATGTCACCTTGTAAACCTTTTACAGGATAATCTATAAAAGCACTAGTTGTCTTTTGAAACCCCTGACCTAAGCGACTTTTAACATTGTTAGGCATGATGTATGTTTCATCCCTAGCGTCTTTTTCTTTTTTACGCCAAGATGAAAAATTAATATTTTCTTTTACTACATCAATAGAACTAATCATACGAACCCCAACACGGTACTATTTATAAAAAGTCTTAAAATAATTTTTTTTTGCTACTTAAATAAGTATATTTTACAATTATTTACATAATATCTAAACAGCTAATGCGACTATATTTTAAGTTAAAATACACCTCACATATTTAGTATATCAAAAACAAAAATAAATAGCATGCTCAATAAATAAAAAAGAGGTCTAATCAAGACCTCTTTTTATGCTCATAAATTATTTAATTATGCTATTTCAGAACGTGTCTTTTGTGGAATTTTTAAAAGTTCTGCATTTGTGCTAAAGCCAAATGAAGTGTCCTTTTTGTTAGCATGTTCTTCCATATCAATCATGTCTTTAGTGATTGTAAATTCTTTTATCGAAGAATCTGATGGGATTTTGTACATAACATCTAGCATGATTTCTTCAACTATGGATTTCAATGCTCTAGCACCAGTTTTACGTTTAATAGCTTTTTTTGCAATTAAATCTAAAGCTTCTGGTTCTACTTTAAGCTCAACTCCATCCATTTTTAGTAAGCATGAGTATTGCTTAACTATTGCATTTTTAGGCTCTGTCAGGATCATTTTCAAAGTATCTTCATTCAAAGCATCTAACACAGCATAAACAGGTATACGACCAATAAACTCCGGAATTAACCCAAATTTTAATAAGTCATCTGGCTGAAGTTTTTTTAGCATTTTAGCTGATGCTAATTCTTTTTCGGTTTCAGTTTGTGCTGAGTTGCCAAAACCAATTGAAGATCCGTCTTTGACTCTATGGCCAATAATTTTATCTAAATCCACAAATGCTCCACCAACAATGAATAAGATGTTTTTAGTGTCAATTTGTATCATTTCTGCTTGAGGATGTTTTCTGCCACCTTGAGGAGGTACATTTGCAACAGTTCCTTCTATTAGTTTAAGTAAAGCTTGTTGAACACCTTCACCAGAAACGTCTCTTGTAATTGAAGTATTTTCAGACTTTCTAGCAATTTTATCAATTTCATCAATATATATAATGCCTCTTTCAGCTTTTTTAGCATCAAAATCCGCATTTTGATATAATCTCAATAAAATATTCTCTACGTCATCACCAACATAGCCTGCTTCTGTAAGAGTTGTCGCATCTGCAACTGCAAAAGGAACGTCTAACATTTTAGCTAAAGTTTGTGCTAATAAAGTTTTACCAGAACCTGTTGGACCAACTAATAAGATGTTTGATTTTTGAATTTCTACATCGTCCTTATCTGCAATACTATTGTGTCTTAGTCTTTTATAGTGATTATATACTGCAACAGATAAAACTTTTTTAGCATCGTCTTGTCCAACAATATGTGAATCTAAATATGCTTTTATTTCATGAGGTTTCGGAATAGGTTTTTCATCAAAATCCGCAGAGTCTTTGCCATCTATAGCTTCGGCTTTCTTTTCTTTACCTTCAAAAAATTCTTCATCTAAAATTTCATTACATAATTCAACACATTCATTGCAAATAAATGCATTTGGACCTGCTATTAATTTTTTTACTTGATCTTGTGTTTTACCACAAAATGAACAAGTTAATCTGTCGTTTCCTGACATTATTGTCTCCTAATTGTTGTCTATTGGTTTAAGAGGGTAATATATTACCCTCTTAATTACATGTCTTTTGTTATGATTTTATCAATCATACCATATTCTAAAGCTTCTTGTGGTGTCATGATATAATCACGATCTGTATCTTTTTCAATTTTCTTAATTGATTGACCTGTATTTGAAGCCATAATTTCGTTTAATGTCTTTTTAATTCTCAAAATTTCTTGTGCTTGAATTTCTATATCAGTAGCTTGACCTTGAGCGCCACCTAAAGGTTGGTGAATAAGAACTCTAGAATGTGGAAGAGCCATTCTTTTGCCTTTAGCACCTGAGCACAATAAAAATGCACCCATCGATGCAGCTTGGCCTAAACAAATTGTACAAACATCTGATCTGATGTGTTGCATTGTATCATATATTGCTAAACCTGCAGTAACGCTACCGCCTGGAGAGTTGATGTAAAGCATGATATCTTTTTCTGGATTTTCACTGTCTAATAAAAGCATTTGTGCAACAATAAGGTTTGCAACCATATCATCAACAGGTGTTCCTAAGAAGATAATTCTTTCTCTTAGCAATCTTGAAAAAATATCAAAAGCTCTTTCACCTTTGCTTGATTGTTCAATTACTGTAGGTACGTAACTCATTTTTAATTCCTTTCTTCTTATATAATCAGGTATTATACATCATATTACCAACTTAATTATACATTACATAAATGATTAAACAATAATGAATTTGGATGAGATTATGCATCCAACGATATAACAAATATTATATCATATATGGTCAATAAACAAAAGAACCGATTTATATCGGTTCTTTTGTTTTTTTCTATGCTTCTTCAAACATATCTTTGCCAACTGAACACAAAGGGCAAATCCAATCTGCAGGAATATCTGCAAAATCTGTGCCTGGAGCTACTCCATTATCAGGATCTCCGATTTCAGGATCATATTCGTAGTGGCAAACAGTACATACATATTTTTTCATAATTAATCTCCTTTTCTTTTAATAATTTAACTTTATTATAAACCCAAAGAGTTTGCTGTTGTTTTTACAACATTTTCTAATAAATCTAATTGGTCTTTATTAAGAGTTGATTTTAAGCAAAGTGCATCTGTTAAAAATTCTATATTTTTAAGCTTTTCTAGTTCAGTTCTCATTTGGCTTCCACAAGTTGGTGCCCAAGAGCCATTTTCAATAAGTATAAATTTTCTGTATTGTAAATTATGTGTAACTAAAGAGTTTATAAAATTATGCATGGATTCAAAAACTCCAGCATTATAAGTGGTTGTTGCAAGTATAATATGTGATTTCTTGAACGCTTTTGCTAATATTTCTGAATGATCTGTAAATGAAACATCATACATTTCAATATTTTTAACACCTTTGTCTGCAAGTTTACCTGCAAGTATCTCTACAGCATTCTCTGTTCCTCCATATACAGAAGAATACGCAATTAATACTCCTTTTTCTTCTGGAGTATATGTTGACCATTTGTCATACTTTTCAACAAAAAGCCCAATGTTTTTTCTTATAATTAAGCTATGTAATGGACAAATCATTTTGATATCAAGTGTAGCAGCTTTTTTAAGAAGCATTTGTACTTGCATACCATATTTGCCAACAATATTTGTATAGTATCTTCTAGCTTCGTCTAAGTAATCGTGTTCCCAGTCAACTTCATCATCAAAAAGATTACCATTTATTGCACCAAAAGAGCCAAAGGCATCTGCTGAAAATAAAGTTCCAGTAGTTTTATCATAAGTTACCATAACTTCTGGCCAGTGTACCATTGGTGCCATGACGAATGTTAATTCATGTTTTCCTGTATTTAATGTGTCACCTTCTTTAACAGTAATTACGCAAGAATCAATATCAAAATCAAAGAACTGTTTTATCATAACCTGTGCTTTTGTAGTACAAACAACTTTAACTTGAGGATATCTGCGAACAACTTCATGTATTAGTGCAGCGTGGTCTGGCTCCATATGTTGCACAATCAAGTAATCTAAGGCTCTGCCATCTAAAGCTGAAGTTAAATTCTCAAAAAATTGGCAAGAGCAAACTTTGTCTACTGTATCAAAAAGAACTGTTTTTTCATCTTTTAGCAAGTATGAATTGTATGAAACCCCTTTGGGTACAGGATATGCGCTTTCAAAAAGTTGAATTCTTCTGTCAGAACAACCTATATAAAATAAATCATTTGTAATCTGTCTAATATTTTTCATTTTGTCCTCTATTCTTGTTCAACATAGCCAATGTATGGCAAATTTCTGTAATAACCATCATAATCCAAACCATAACCGACCAAAAACTTATCATCTACTTCAAAGGCATAAAAATCAGGATCAATACTTACTTGGCGTTTGATTTTTTTATCTAGAAGTGAACAAAATTTTACGGTTTTTGTATGGAAATTAAGATTTATAAAATCAATTAAAAATCTTGCAGTGTGGCCAGTGTCGATGATATCTTCTATAACAAGCACATTTTTGCCATTCAAATCAGGTAATGAAATATCAACGGCATTTACTTTACCAGTTGATGTAAAAGCAGAACCATAGCTTGAAAGTCTTATAAATTCCATTTTTACTGGCATTTTTAAATGCTTTGCTAAATCAACCATAAACATTACTGAACCTTTTAGAACACATATTAAATAAAGTTCTTCATTCATATATTTTTCATTTAATAATTGTCCCAATTTTGAGATTTCTTTTTGTATTTCTGTTTCTGAAAATAAAATTTTCAAATCACTTTCTTTTAACATTTCCATGTTATTGGCCTTTCTAATTTATTTCAATTACATGAGTAGGTATTTTATTAACGCCGATTTTATTACTTATACCTACGCCGACAACCCATAAAATTTCGTCGTCATTTGTCAATAATAATAAACTATCTCTGTTATGTCGGCTAACTCCTTTAGAATTAAGGTATTTTTTTAGTTTCATTGTTCCTGTCATTCCAAAAGGATTAATTACATCTCCATCTTTTCTATTTCGTATTATAAGTGGAAATTTGATTTTTGATAAATCAACATAGATAAAACTTGCTGTTGATTCTGGAAAGCTGAAGACATCTTTGTCAATATATTTTTTTATAGTAAGAGTTTTTTCTCCAATTTTGTATTCACCTTCTTGGTTAATTTCAATACAAAATTTTTTGTCTTGCGATTTTTTGCGATGTGGAATTGTTTCTATATATTTTTCATCTACATACAACCAAAGGCCAGAAGATAATGATATTGTAGAACCATTACGCTTATCAATATTTTCTTCAATAAATTTATAAATTTCCTTAATACGTTTAAAATCATAATCTAAGTTGAATATTTGTATATATTCGTGTATAAAACGCATTTTAACAGGAGCTGAAAGCTTTTTAAATTCTACAGAGTTGATTCTTTCATCGTTATCATATACCTTCCCTTTTAATTGGCTTAAATATTCTTGTATGATCGCATCTTCGCTTGATGCAACTTCAGCCAAAGAATTTAAAGAATCTTTTACGCAAGGGTTAATTTTTTCTAATATAGGAATAACATTTAGTCTTAAATAATTACGTCTGTATTTTGTATCATTATTTGAAGAATCAAAATTTGGAGTTAAATTATTTGCATCACAGTATTCAATAATTTCAGCTCTTGTTGTAGTTAAAAGAGGTCTATAGAAATTATTTCGTTTTCTAGAGATTCCTTTTAACCCAATTAATCCAGTTCCTTTAATCGCTCTATATAAAACAGTTTCAGCGTTGTCATCTTTGTTATGTGCTGTAAAGACCGCATCTGCATCATAATTTTCAAGAGCTTCTTCGAAAAATTCATATCGAGCTATTCGAGCTTCATTTTCTGATTTTTTTAATCCTACTGGGGCTGTTTTTGTATAAAATTCACAACCTCTACTTGCAGCAAATAGTCTACAAACTTCTTGTTCTTTAAGTGCTTCTTCTCCACGCCAGTTATGGTTGAAATGAGCTGCAATAATATTTAAATCATAAAAATCGGGTTTTTCTCGTAATTTTGATAAAATGTTTAACAAACACATAGAATCAAAACCGCCAGAAAATCCTAAAACGATTGTTTTGTCTTGCAAATTGTATTCTTTTAAAAAATCCGCAACTCTGTTTATCATTTATTAGTTTATTCCCTGTATGCCATGTTTTATTTCGGCAGCATCTACTCCCAAATTATCCAGAACTTTCATTGCTAAAGAATTTGGCTCATCAATAATTGCTAATAATAAATCAACTGCCTCAATTCTTTGTTTGTTTGATTTTTTTGCAGATAGCCAAGCTTTTTCCAAAACTCTCTTGGCACGCTTCGTAAATACGATTTCTGAATCAAAATATTCGTTACCATATCCAACTAGGCTTTCAACCATCAATCTAGCATCTTTCATTGTGATCTCGAGATTACTTAATACTTCTGATGCTAAGCTTGTGCCTTCGCCAATTATGCCCAATAAAAACATTTCAGTACCGACAATGTTTCTACCTATCCTTCTAGCTTCTTCTTTTGCGAGTTTCATTATTAGTAGAGTTTCTGGCATTTGTTTTTCAATAGGTTTAACAATTTCTGTTGTTAGCTTGTCTTCATTTACACCTAAAGAATGAATAATTTCATAAGCTAAGCCTTTTTTTGCTTTTAATATGCTCAAAATAATATGTTCTGGAGTAATAACTGATGAACCTAATTCCTTCGCTGTTTGTAAAGCTAAATTCATCATTAAAAACGCATTTGGTGTGAAGATGATTTTTTTATCTTCATACTCAGATGTTCTTGAATTAATTGTAGCTAATTTCTCTTCAAAACTACTTGTATTAATACCATTGCGGTCTAAAGTTTCTAATAGGCTTTTATTATCAGATTCCAAAATAGAGGCGACAATTTGTTCTGTACCTAAAATCTCATACCCAGCAGCAGAAAGCTTTGATACTGCATTATCAAGAACATCAGCAAGCGCTTCGCCTTCATAAAGAGACTCAAATGATGATTTTGTATCGTCATCTTCATCTTCTGGATGTTCAAGTCGTTTTATTTTCTTCTGAACAAGTTTAGTTAATATTTCTCTTGCGTTATTTGTGTCAAAATCAAATTTATTAAGAATAGCGTGAATGTTTGAGTTTTTATCTGTAATAACAGATAAAAATAAATGCTCAAACAATATATTGGTATTCCCTGACTTTGAAGCTAAGTCAACGGTTCTTTTTAAGATGTCTTTGAAATTATAACTAAATGGCAAATTTTCATATGTTTTTGATGTTGAATAAGTATATTTTTCAACTTGTTCCTGAACGCATTCTACGGTGAGGTTATACATTCTAAAAAGTTTTAGAGAAACACCTTTTGCTTCACTTACTAAAGCTAATAGCAAATGCTCTGGCGCAACTTCAGAGCATCTTTGTTCTTTTGCAAAGCGTTGTGCTTCGCTTACAGCATTAACAGCTTTTTCCGTAAAACGTTCAAACATAATTTACCTATTCTTCAACTGAATCAGCTAATGATTCTATGTAATCACAAACTCTTTCAAATTCTTCTTCGTCATCAATGTTTTGGAAATAACATTCTTCACCTTCTTCAAGGTATTCTAGTACAATTAATTCTGGATCTTCTTCAGTTTCTTCATCAAGAGGTAATAACATTGCATAAGTTTTGCCTTCAAAGTCTACTATATCATATACTTCGCACTTTGTAATGTTACCTTCTTCATCACATAATTCAACAAAATTTTGTTCTTCAGTCATTTTATTCTCCTTTATTTTTTATTACCCCTACTTAAATATTGTTCAAGTATAACACAGGCACTTTCCTGATCCACTAATCCTTTATTTTTTCGAAAGTCTATTTTTCTATTTTTAAGTCTAGATTCAGCTTCTTCTGAAGTAAGTCTTTCATCTTCAAATATTATATCAAAACCAAGAATTTTTTGTGAAAAATCTATACAGTCTTTCGCTTGAAAACCTTGTGTGCCATCCATGTTTATTGGAATTCCAACGACTATTTTTTCAACTCTGTTTTCTTTGGCTATTTTAGTGATTTCTTCAATAGCTTTATCTTCTGGAACTCTTGAAATAAATGAATGTGGAGTTGCAATTACTTGTAAAAAGTCGCTCAAAGCAATACCAATTCGTTTTGTTCCAACATCTAGAGCCATTATTTTATGCATTATCAACCCACCTAGCTTCTATACTTGAAATAATCATATCTAGTTGCAATAACTCCAAATCATTTGTTTTTGGCTGCATCTTTTTCTCAAATAAATTAGCAGTGTTACGTTGATTTTTCAATAGGTATCGTTTACCGACATAGTATTCATAGATACTTTTTCTTAAGATATTTGTCAAAAATCCATAATTTGAACCTAATGAATAAAATATTTGCGCAAATTCGTTATCATTTTTAAGAAGTCTTAGGTATGCTGCAATATTAAAACTAAGAAGTTGATATGTTAGTTCTTTTGCGTCATAAATATTATCAAAATTATCTGCTAGAAATTTATCTAAATCAACATTAAAATTGTTTTCTTTAAATTCAACTGTAAGTTTATCAATTAAAACTTTAAATTCAGGAGATGTAATTTCGTCATAAAACCAGTTTTGAACATAGGGGCTTAAGCAGAGCCTATCGACTTCTTTTTGATTAAGTTCACGTTTCTCAATATCGATTTCTGGTTTTTGAGGTGTAATATCTAATAAAATACTTTCCCAACAAATATACTCATATGGTAAAGGCTCTTCATTTTTATAAGAGCTTTCTACTGCTTGTAAGAGTAAATACTTCACAACTTCTGGAGTTATTTCATATTTTTCTTCATAGTTATAGAATTTATCAATTATTTTATAGAAATCTCTTTCGTTCATAGAGTTAAAACCAAATGAATCTAAAATTCCATAACGAGGATTTATAACAATTGCTAAAAATTGCAGAGTTTTATTTGGTCTGATTCTTGAAAAGATAATAGCTAAATTGCCGTGTCCATCAGGGAACGAAATATATGATTTGTAAGGTTTTGATTCTTTTAAAATTTCAGTATAAAATTCAACTGTATTATCAACTCTAATTCCTGATAATTTAAGTTCGGATAAAGCTTTATTGATTTTTACTTGTGTCTTTTCGTCAACATATTTATAAGCATTATCTAGTGCGTGATATGCAAGCTGTGAACGAGTTTTAGCTAAAATTTCAAGAGCAACATCTCCAACTTCTGTTTCCATATAGAATAAATAAACAGGGATTAAGATATTTGCCAATGCATCATTTGCATAATCTTCTTCTAATGATTTTATTAGCATAATTTTGTCATTGTCGTTTAGTGCTGTTAAAAAATCCATAAAATCTATTTGTGCTTCTGGATTCATAATAGCTGTTTCTAAAAGTTCTTTCGTTTCTTTGTTGATAAGTTCATGAAATTGTTCAAAATAGCCGCTAATAACTTCATAATCTATTTTATTACCTAGATCTTTAAGCATATTAAATGCAATCATTTTTATGTGATCGTTATATTGAGGGCTTTTTATTATTTCCCAAAGTTCATTATTAAGTTGCTCTTTTTCAATAAGTTCAGTTAGTAACCAACATATCAAAAGGGTTTTATGCTCATCAGCATTAACGAGTTCTCTAACCAATATATCTAAAATTGTATTCTTATCTTCGATTTTCTTTAAGTCAGTTAACAATGAAGGTGATGGCATCGCTGTACCAGACAAAGCTCTCAATGTCGCTAAAATCTCTGCTTTAATTTGTATTTTATTCATAAAATTCCCTTATTTTAGGTCGCTAACCTTTGTACTCTCTCTTAGAACTATTTTACCTTAAAAAGTTTGTCCTCGCAATGAAAAACAAACTTTTATTAAGTAACGCTTAATGCAAAGCTTCCAATGCAGCAATTTTCATGATATTTACATCAGGAGTTTTTCCAGTCCATATCTCAATCGCATTTTGGGCTTGATAAATTAACATATCTAATCCACTTATTGTTCTATAACCTCTTTTTTGAGCTTCTTTTAAGAAAATTGTTTTAACAGGATTGTAGACAATATCATAAAATATAGTTTCTGGTCTTATTGTATTGAAGTCCCTTTGTTCTAAAGGCATTTGATCTGCCATAAAGCCTTTCATACCTATAGGAGTCGCATTGACTATCATTGCAGATTCCTCAAGGCTTCTGATATTTTGAATTTGATAAACATTAAATTCAATATTAGGGAATTGTGCTCTTACATAATCAAGAGTTTGTCTAGAATTAATTATATTTCTAGTATAAAAATCAATATTTTTTACCCCTTTTTCAGCTAAACCCACTACTGCAGCTCGAGAGGCTCCACCAGTTCCTAAAATACTTACAAGCTTTCCATTTAAATTAATATCAGAAGGAATTGCTTTTTTAAAACCATAAATATCAGTGTTATATCCAACAAAAGTTCTATCTTCTAAAATTTTAACAGTATTAACGCAACCTGCAACATTTGCGTAGTCATCTATATCATCTAAAAATAATGACATAGGAACTTTTAATGGTATTGTAACATTAAAACCTTGATAGTTATTAGTTTTAAGATATTTAATTCTTGTAATTAAGTCTTCTGGAGTGGTTTCTAAAACGTCGTAAGAACCTTCTAGGCCTAAGCTTTCAAAACCTGCTTTTTGAATTGCTGCAGAAATTGAATGCGTCAAAGGATATCCAATAATACCAAGTTTGTACATAAAACCTCCCATGCATAATTAAATCTATGTTTCAATTATACAAAAAATTTGAATACCGGTAAAGAAAATATTTTAGTTCTAATCTACTGAGAAGATATCTTTAATATCTTCCATTGTGAGTGATTTAGTAATATTTCTATCAATTGAAACTACGCTATCGACAAGGTCACGTTTTCTGCCTTTGATTTTTTGAATTTTTTCTTCAACAGTATTTTTGGTAATAAGTCTATATACAAAAACTTTCTTAGTCTGCCCTATACGATAAGCACGGTCGGTAGCTTGGTCTTCGACAGCAGGGTTCCACCAAGGGTCATAGTGGATAACATAATCTGCACCGGTTAAGTTTAAACCTGTACCACCTGCTTTCAAGCTGATTAAGAAAATCGGTATATTTGGATTGTTATTAAAGTTTTCAACTGCAGCTTGTCTGTCTTTTGTTTTACCTGTTAAGTATTCATAAGGAATACCGCTACGTTCTAGCCAGCCCTTAATGATATCTAGCATGTCAACAAATTGGCTGAATAATAGGACTCTATGTTTTTCTTGAATAATTTGTTCAAGCATACCTTTAAGATATTCAAACTTACCTGACTGCATAACACCTTTAACGTGATCTTTGTCATAAAGTTTAGGGTGACAGCAGATTTGGCGAAGTCTAAGAAGTGCAGAGAAGATAGACATTCTGCTCTTTTCAAGACCATTAAGCTCAATGCTCTTGAACAATTCTTCTTTAGTACTATCAAGAACTTCAAGATAGAAGTCTCTTTGTTCATCTGTAAGTTCACAATAAGCCATGTTTTCAACTTTATCAGGCAAGTCTTTCGCAACGTCTCGTTTCATACGTCTTAATATGAATGGGAAGATTTGAAGTTTCAAACGTTTTTCAACAGTTTTATCTTGTCTTTCCATAATCGGTGTAACGTATCTGTAATTAAATTCCGCAACGTTAAACAAGAATCCTGGCATTAAGAAGTCAAATACTGACCATAATTCTTCCAACTTGTTTTCAATAGGTGTACCAGAAAGTGCAAGTTTGTGGTCTGAATTAAGCTCTTTAACCGCTTGTGCAGTTTGTGAGATTGCGTTTTTAATATTCTGAGATTCGTCTAAAATAACATATCTGAAGTTGTATTTTTTCAACTTCGCAATATCACGTCTTACAAGCGCATAACTTGTAATAATGATGTCATAATTCGGAATTTCCTTGAATAAAGTTTTTCTGTCTGCACCAGCGATTTTTAGACATGATAAACCAGGTGTGAATTTTTGAATTTCAGCTTCCCAGTTAAATACAACTGTTGTAGGTGCAATTACTAAAGTAGGCTGAGGTCCGTCAACTTCTTTAGCTTTTTGCAACAATGCCAAAGCTTGAAGTGTTTTACCAAGCCCCATGTCGTCTGCTAAGATTCCGTTTAAGCCGTATTGATACATAAACCAAAGCCAGCTAAAGCCTTTAACTTGGTACTCACGAAACTCTGCGTTAACGTCTTTTGGTAATTCAATACCTTCTGAAGTTGTTGAGAAGGTTGAAATTTGTTCCCAAAATCTTTGGAATTTTTCGCTCATTACAAGCTCAAAACCTTGGTTTTGAAGTTCTGTAATCAAACCTACACGATAAGTTTTTACCAAGAATGTGTTGTCATTGTTTCTATAGGCGTCAAAAGAGTTAAATGAACGCATAATTTGATAAATGTTTTGTGCCGGATATTCAACAAAGCCTAAACTTCTTACACGAGCATATTTTTCACCATTTTGGATTGTTTCGTAAATATCGTCAAAGTTAATAATTTCTTCACCAACTTGACCATAAATCTGAATTTCCATGCTATCTATTGATTCTTCTGAAAAGTCAATTTTAGCACACATTTTAAACGGATCAGATACAAGTTTAAAGAAATTCATATCATCACGTTCTTCAAACTTCCAACCTTCACCTGCTTGTTGAATATAGTAGTTATAAAAATCTATTGCGTTTTCTTTTTCTAAAGCTAGGTTATTTGTCTGCATTGGAACAAATTTACACGCAAGAAGCATATTATAAGCCATTTGCTCATGTTGATAATCACGTTTTATCCAATACACCAAATCTTCTTCGGTGCTTTTAACAGATAAATAAGGTGATTTATCATTACTTTTTGAATAAGGTACTCTAACACCTGAATAATCAAATTCTAATGAAGCTTTTAGCGATTGGTCATAATCAATACCAAGTGTCACAACATTAAGAGGTGCATTGTGTTCTAGCAGCAGTTTGCTGATATTATCTGCAATAGTTACATTCATAATTTCTCTTAAGTGTGGTAATTCTTCGTAAACAAACTTACCGCCATCAGCATCTTTTAAATCTGTAAATGTTGATTTAATAATGCTTTGAGGTAATTCATTCATCGCAATATTAAGAGGGAATATAAGGTTTTGATATCTTCCCCATTTAATTTGGCGAGAAAAATATTTAATTTCTTCAAACGGATAAGTTTCATCTTTATCTGGTCTTGTCCAGAAAAGCTCAAGAACAATATTTGTTCCACCATTAACGTTTGTAGTTGAAACGTCAAGGTTTAATGACCAAGTATTATCTGTAAAAATTAATCTTTCTTTTGTTTTTTCATCTAAAACTTCTTCTAATTCAGCTAGTAGAGGAAAAACTGGTGCAAATTTCGTAATAGGTATATCATACCAACCAGCTTTTTTATCTTGTTTAGAGATTTTTAAAAGAGTTTGAAATAAAGCGATCTCAGATTTTTGCATATCATTAAGTGAAAAATTAGGATCTGCTTTTTGGACTTCTATTAAAACTCTTAAGATTGATTCAATAGAGCGAACAATCTTGTTTGTAGAGCGATCTCTAACAAGAATTGAAAAGAAGTTTTGGCGTCTTTTAGGGTTAAAGTGAAATATATAACTACCTTTTGGTTTTTCAAGAGGTGGCGCAATAATATCACTAACATCCGGTTCGATTTCGTGCTTTTCTAAAAGCCATTTATCATAAGCACCTGTCTCAATAGCTTTTAAAGCAACCGCTACAGAGTGCTTGCACCATTCTTCTTTTAGAGGGCAGTTACAACGTGCCTCAATTTTATTTTTTTTGAAAATTAAGTCTGTTACATAAAAATCCTGATAGTTACCTTTAACTTTACCTTTAAAGAAATTCTTTTCAGGATAAGATTCAAGTACTAAGTCTTTTTGATATACTTCGTAGCCACGTCTCCAACTACCTTGAGTGGCATTTTTCTTTAGAAAATCGTAATTAAATTTAAACTCGCTCATTAGAGTAAAACATTGTCCTTTTCGGGTTCATAACATAATAAAATGGCAGGAAAATAAGCTTTTCTTATATTTGCCTCTTCCTCAACCAAAGGTTGTTAATAAAATCTACCCATCCCAACCTTAGTTTTGATTATTACATATTTTTTAAATCATGTCAATTAAATTGTAAATAAGTTATTTTTGCATAAACTTGCGTGTTTTATTCTTGAAAATAAAATCATCTAATTCATTTCTAAAATCAATAAGCTCATCTTCTGAAAGGTTTACTAATTCACGGGTTTGGTAATAAAATTTATCATCTTCAGTGAGTTCAAAAAATTTAGTACATTCATTTCTAAAAAATTGTTCCATATTGCTTGCGAAGTCTGCTTTTCCCAACCAAGGATCAATAATTATTGTTTTTTTATTAATTTTTCCATCAAATTTGCTATTATCTGTATTTAAAACGCAAACAAAATGGTCAAGAGGTTCTATTGTGGGTATTTCTTGTTTTGTATTAATTTTATTAACTATAGCGCAAGTTGAGTTTTTAAAACCGTTAAGTTTGCATATAAGCTCAGCTATAACCGCATTTTCAGTACAATTACCAAGCTTTTCTTTTAGCATTAAAAACATACTTTCATAAAGAATGTCATTAATTGTGCCTGTAGCTATTATTTTGTTTGCTAAAAGACGTTTCTCTCCAAACCTAGTTATCATCTTTTTTATTGAATATATTGTATCTATAAGTTTTTGATTTCCTTCTTTGAAAATAATATCGGATAAAAAATTGTAGATTTCTGATAAAGTACCAAGTTCACCTTTATAATTGATTTCAGATGCGTTCATTTTAAGATAATTTTCAACAAAAGGTTGCATTTTTGTAGAAGAAAAATGCGGGAATCTTTGATTTATTCTACGACACACCCAATCAGCATCACGCACTTGTGGACAACGTGAAGTAAATGTTGTTGATTTATTAGGTTTAATTGACGTTATCATGTTTAATTTAAAACATTTAAAAATATTTTTTGCTAGGGGTTTTATCCTATTAAAATATTCTTATATATTTCGTTGGATTCTAATATAAGCTCTTTTTCTGAGGCTTTTTCATTAAGAGCTTCCTTTGAAATTTTACCTGTTTCACTTGCAAGTTTTTTTATTAGTTCAATAACATTTTCACCCATTAATTGAAAGCTGTCTGAGCCTTCTGTTCTTTTTCGTTTTGTATTTAAGGTGTACATGTAATTGTCAACTCTCATTCTAACATTAGCCGTTAACACTTTATCTATACTTGCATTAGAACCACCTATTGCAATTTCTCTATTCAAACCATCGTTTGCAAGGTGGTTTATTGCATTGAAAAATCCCTTATCACCAAGATTAATAGCTCTATTAACCCCAAAGCCTAAAGTATTTGTGCGACGGATTTTTGATTCAAAAGTTGTGTTCATAGTATTAATTGGATTGGTTTTCATAATATCTACTCCTTATAATACATTTTATTTATTAAATATAGATTTACAACCATTCCCCTCTCTTTTTTCAACATACTTTGTAGATTGTTGTGTAATGCCACACCCCTTCCCCTTTCTTTTTTTCAACATACTTTGCAGATTATGGAGTAATACCACACCCCTTCCCCTCTCCTTTTTCAACATACTTTGCAGATTATGGAGCAATACCACAATCCTTCCCCTCTCCTTTTGGAGAGGATAGAAATTCAGCACGAATTGATGAGTGCTTGAATTTCTTGGTGAGGGTTAGTAATATATATTAATATATGAATAATAAAAATATCTTAGCAAGAAATCTCCGTAAAAATTCAACAATTCAAGAGAAACGCCTTTGGAATTTGCTAAAAAACAGGCAATTTCATAATTTAAAATTCAAACGCCAGCATCCAATGGGTGATTATATTGTAGATTTTATCTGTAAAGAAGCAAAAATCATTATTGAAATTGATGGTGGTCAGCATAATGAGCCTGAAAATATAGATTATGATAATGCAAGAACTGAGTTTTTAAATAATCTTGGATATAAAGTTATACGATTTTGGAATAATGAAATTTATGAAAATATTGAAGGCGTTTTATTGAAATTGGAAGTTGAGATTAACCCTCACCAAGAACACTAATGACTCGTTAACTCGTCAAGTGTTCTATCCTCTCCCAATGGAGAGGGGAATTGGTTATGGAATAATACTATAATTGACAGAGAAAGTTGAAAAAAGGAGAGGGGAATTACTTTTTTATCAACTGTTTTGTCAAATCTAATGTATCTTTGCCAACTTTTTGTAATGTATCCTTGATTGGGTTCACAACCTGTTCTTTTACAGTTGGTATTGCATCCTTATTTGCTTGTAGTTTTCTTACACCAAACATCATTGCACCAAATAACGCTAAGCATGCTAATAGTGAAAAGAAGAAAGTTTTTTGATCATCATTCCATTGTTTTGCAGTTTGATCAGCATCTGCTTGTACAAAAGGACGGTTCTTATCATAAATTCCGACTCTTCTTGTTCCTTCATAAACACCTGTATTGAGTCTTATCCCATTTTCTAATTTAGTTTTTGGACCTACTAACAAACGCAACTCTACAGAGTCTTTAGTATCACCACTATGAACGATAAAATCCATTTCTTCATCAGCTCTTGATTTTATATCATCAATTACTTTTAATTGTGATTCAGAAAAATGTAAGCCCCTCGGAGAATAGACTCCTTTAAAACTTGTTTGATTATTGATTGCTTGAATATTCATTGACAATACTCCTTAACAAAAACCTTTCAATATAATTCAGTATATCACAAAGTATATTGTTTTTTATTTTTGTTATATAATTAGGTTTACAAGACTAACTTGTATTAAGGAGTGGTGTATTATGAACGTAGCAAAAATAGGGGTAACACAAATATTACCTAAAAGCCATCCAATTTATAAGGAATTTAGTGGAGTTGCTGAAATTAGAAAAAGAGTTTTAAAAGACAGCTCTATTGCAGTTGCTGTATGGATCAAAGGACGTGATATAGCAACCCACTTTAGAGTGTATAAAAAAGATGCTGACGTTGATAATGGTGATATATTTGAAAAAGAAATATTAGCAAAAGATATAGAAACAAGACGCCTAAAAAACGATCATATAGCTAAAACTATTGAAAAAACGAGATTTGAACACGATAGTTTTGGACAACATCGAATATCTAACTATATAATAGATAATTATTTTAACAAAGATAATGAGTTACTTGATTCAGTAACAAGTTTAAGAAAAGAATATGGTTATTTAAAAATAAAACAACATTCTACAAAATTAGGGCAAGAAGCTTATTCATTGCCAATAAGAACATTTGTATTAGAAGATAAAAATGGAATATTTGAATTTCAAGAAGATGCTACTCACAGAAAATATACTAGAAAACCTCTTGGTAGCACAGTTACAAGAATAGATTATTATAAGAAGTAAGAATTATTGAGTAGAGGAATGCAGGGTGGACTGTACTCCTCCAAAAGAAAATAAGGAAAGACAAATGAAAATACAGGCAATAAACAATAATCAAGCAAATTTTCAGGCAAAATTTGTAACCAGACAACCTCGGATTACAAATATTAAAATTATAGATCCGAAAGTTTTATTAACAAAAGTTCCTGAAAAAATTAAATCAGAATCTGGTATGCTTGCAAAAGAAATTAGTAGTATACACGATGGTAAGCTTTGGGAACATACTTCCGTAGATTATGGTTATCCAGAAAAAACTTGTTCTGTTGAAAGGACTGTAGTTAATAGAACAGTTGATGGATATAAGATAGGTATAAAAAAAGTTACTGAACTAATAAAAAAACGTCATGATGCTGAAGCAATGCCAAAACAACATGTTCTTGTCCAAACGCTTAAAAATGGTGTTTATTCTTCACAAACAAATTATCACAAACCTTTTAGTTTTGATTTTAAACAAGACTCTTTACCTAAAAGTGTAGTAGGATTAGACAAAAAAGAACAGACTACTCATTTTACTAAACAACCTAATTTTTTTAAAAGAATATATCTAAAAACATTAACAAGATTAATAACAGATAAAAATGGTTGTGAAAAAACTGATTCTAAATTATTTAATAGTATCTCACAGATAATAAACAAAAATGTCAGCAAAGAGGCTTTAAGAACAACGGGTACAGATGATGTTCAATATCTACATAAAGAAATGCGCGAAGGACTTATCTTCAATTTCTAATTTGTAATTTGTAAGTTGTAAGTTGGGCATATCCGCCCAACAATACTAGTAAACTAGAGTAGACTTTAGCCTACCAAATCTTATAAGGAGAGGGAATCATGCAAATCAGACCAATTCAAAAAAATCAAACTGCAAACTTTCAAGGCAGGCTTAAAAGCGGAATGTTACCTGATATGCTCAAAAACTTTTCTGAAAAAGAATTAGCAGAGTATAAAACACTAATTTCCAAGGCTGAAAATGTCAATGATGGTAGATTGTTTAGCATTCTAAAAGGTATACGATACGATCATTCTGCAAAAAATGACTATTTTGAATATTATCAATTTGTAGAAGAACACCCAGAAACCGAAAACACTTTAGCTCCTTTAAGTCGTTGTATTAAGAAAGTTTTATCAGAAAAAGTATCTCTAATAAAAATAGGCTATAAAGAAGAAAAGGATCCAAAAGCTGCAGTAGATGTAATTCTAGAGCCATTGAGAAAACTCTATGGATAATACACTACCCCTCACACGAATTTCTAAACTCCTTTGTCGTTAAGAAATTCTACCCTCTCCCTCAAGGGGCGAGGGGGTAAATCCTTAAACGTGAAAGATATCTACGTGCGTAGCACCTCCCTCAAAGGGCGAGGGGGTAAATCCTTAAACGTGAAAGATATCTACGTGCGTAGCACCTCCCTCAAGGGACAAGGGGGAGCTAGTTGTATGGTGCGTTGCAACGCACTAAAAGCTAACTTAGAGCTTGGATTTTTTTGTATAAATCTTTAATTTCTTCTGAATAGTTTTTAGGTACAACGATTTTTATTTCTGCGTTCAAATCACCAAAACCGCTTGATGCAGGGAGCCCCAAACCTTTTAATCTCAAAGCCTGACCGCTTGATACGCCAGCAGGGATTTTAATATTGATATTTCCGTGTAATGTTTTAATATCTTTATTACAGCCCAATACCGCTTCAGGAGGAGTGATTTCTACAGGTTTAGTTAAGTTTGTGCCGTCTATTTTGTATTCAGAGTCTTTAAAATGCACAATCAAATACAAATCACCTTTTTGTCCTCTTGAGCCTGTTTTACCTTCTCCTTTGAGTCTTACTTTTTTACCTTCAGTTATATCTTTTGGCAGATTTACATTAACTGTTTTTTGACTTGTTTCAATCCCAGTTCCACCACAATGTGAGCAATAGCCGTTTCCGTTACAAAAACCGCATTTATCCATTTGAGTAAAAGTAACTTTGATTGGTTTTCTATCAAACAATTCTTGTGCTGTAACATTAAGTGTTTTAGTTATATCTAAATCTTCTGATTTGGTGCTAGAAGTTTTGCTAGATTGTCTTCTTGTACTTGAGGTACCAAAATCAGCGCCTGAAAAATCAAATCCTCCGAAGCCTTGGCTTGCGCCTTGCCCAGACATCATATCGCCGAAAAGTGATGAGAAGAAATCTGAAAACCCACCTGCTCCGCCACCGAAGTTAAAGCTTTGTGCTCCACCTTGGTTAAAGTTAAAACCAAAATTTTCAAACCCTGGTGGAGGTGTGTAATCTGCACCGCCTTGCCAATTTGCACCTAAGCTATCATATCTTTGGCGTTTCTGTTTGTCACCTAAAACTTCATAAGCTTCATTTATATCTTTAAATTTTTCTTCTGCTTCTTTTGTTTTATTTACATCAGGGTGATATTTTCTAGCTAGTTTTCTGTATGCTGATTTGATTTCAGCGTCGCTTGCATCTCTTTTTACACCCAAGGTTTCATAATAATCTTTATATTTCATGCTAATTTCTCACTAAATACCCTTACATTTTAAATTTTAATACAAAAAATAACAATTCTTAATAAAGTTAATTTTTTTTTAATTTTGCAGTTGAACTTTTTGTTTTGTGATAAAATACCATAGAGGACTAGTAAGGAAATATTTATGGATATAAAAAAGATTTTATTTAGAACAAATGAATTTGATGCTGAAAAAGCATTACCAGATGCTGTTGTGTTTTGTAATAAAGAAGGTAAAATTCAGTGGGTAAATGATAAAGCTGCTGAATATTTTGAGACTTCAAAAATGCATTTGCTAACTTCAAATATTGCTGATTTTGTTGAAAATGCGCTTAATTTAGCATCAACAGCAATAATTACAGAAAAGCCTGTAATAGTTAAATTTGTTGAAAAAGAAGTTTATTTTGAAATGACATCAAAAGAGCTTGAAGAAGGTTTTGTGCTAGATTTTAGAGAAGCAGGACAAGCATCTTTAGGCATAATTGAGACTTCTGAAGAAGAATATAAAGAAATTAATCGAGAAAAAAATAACTTCTTATTGAAATTGTCAAATGAATTTAAATCTCCGCTACAATCTATTGTTGGTTTTTCTCAAGCAATGGCTGATGGTTTGGGGGGGACAATGTCAATTCAACAAGAAAAATATATTAATATCATTAAAAAGAACTCATCTGATTTAATGTATTTTTTAAATAAATTATTAGAATTATCTTATACAGAAATTGATGCAAAAGTTCCAGAATCAAGAACATTTGATATTAACAGTCTTGTAAATACAGTGGTTAGATTTAATGAGCAGTTACATAAAGGCAAGGATATTCGCTGTAACATTTCTCAAGAAGAAGGCTTTAATCGCTTAATGGTATCAGATGAAGAGATTGTTAAGATTATTTTGCAAAATATTTTTGAAGTTATTTTCAAAAGTATTGATATGGGCGAAGTAAATGTTAATTTATCAAAGCCAAATGAAGAATTTATTCAAGCAAAAGCATTGCCTCTTGCTGATTATGTGATGATTTCTATATCTACAAATTCTCTTTTACTCTCAGAGATAGATTTAGAATCGATGTTTGATCCTTATAAAATTGTTGATACAACAAATCGTAAAAATTTATTAAGAGCAATGGTTTTGGCTTGTGTTAAAAATTATGTTCAATCATTAAATGGTGCTGTTTGGGTAGAATCACAAATTCTTAAAAATACATCATTTAATATTGTTCTTCCACAAGAAAATAATTAATAAGTAAGAGGGTTATGAGTAAAGTTGTTTTAAAAAATCTTGTCAAAAGCTATGACGGAAAGAAAAATATTATAGATAACATCAATCTTGAGATAGCTGATAAAGAATTTATAGTTCTTGTTGGTTCTTCCGGATGTGGCAAATCAACAATTTTACGCTTGATTTCAGGCTTAGAGGATATTACTAGTGGTGAAATCTTGATTGATGAAAAAGTTGTTAACAATGTTCATCCAAAAGACAGAGATATTGCTTTTGTTTTTCAAAGCTATGCGCTTTATCCGCATTTGTCAGTATATGACAATATTGCATTTGGTCTAAAGATGCGTAAATATGATAAAAAAGTTATTGATGAAAAAGTTAGAGAAGTTGCAAAATCTCTCGATTTAGATGAACTTTTGGATAGAAAACCTAAGCAACTTTCTGGTGGTCAACGGCAAAGAGTCGCTTTAGGACGTGCAATTGTGCGTGAACCGAAAGTGTTTTTGATGGATGAGCCATTATCGAATTTGGATGCAAATTTACGTGTTCAAATGAGAGCAGAGATCAAAAGATTGCATAAAAAACTTAATACAACATTTGTTTATGTAACTCATGATCAAACAGAAGCTCTTACAATGGGTGATAGAATTGTTGTTTTAGACAAAGGTATAATACAACAAGTTGCTGCACCCGAAGAAATTTATAATAATCCTAAAAATAAGTTCGTAGCTGGATTTATTGGACAAATGAATTTTATACCAATCACAATAAAAGATAATAGTTTTAATATTGAAGGTGTTGATATTCATTTAAATGAAGAATTATCAAAGAAATTTGGTGGAAAAACTGAACTAATTCTAGGTATTCGTTCTGAAAATATGCTTGATGGCGAATATGAGGTTTTAGCTAATACAGATATTGTTGAGATGAATGGTGGTGAAAGAACTGTTTATTTCAATTTAAATGGTGAAAAATGTTTTGCGAAAGTGCCATTAAGTTATGTTTTTAATGAAAAAATAACATTAAATCTTTCAGTAAAAAAAATGTTTTTCTTTGATAAAAATACTGAAGAAAATTTGTTGTACACAAAGTAGAAATCAAATATGAAGAAATATAGTAAGTTTATAATAATATTTTTAATAATATTGTCAGCAATGATAATTTCTTGCTTTATACCAATAAAAGCAAATAAATTGATTCCAGTTATAGAAGAGCAAATCTCAAATGACATAGGTGCAAAAGTCCACATTGAAAAGTTGATATTAAGAACTGGGCCAAGTTTAAAACTAAAAGCACCAGTAATGCATATTCTATATGAAGATGGACAAAAGTTTGCCCAATTTGACAGTTTGAAATTTTATATACCATGGCATACCTTATTCAAAAATTCTCCAGAAGTAAGTTATATTAATGCAAAAAAATTAACAGTTCGAGTTAATTCTGATGACAAATTTTTATCGGATTTAATTAAAAGAAATGAGTCTAGAAATGTAATTTCTATGCCTAATGTTCAGCTTAGATCATATAAAATTTCGTACAATAATAAAGAAGATAAAAATATATATACTTTAGAAGGTCAAAATTTTGATCTTAAAAAGATTAGAAAGTATAAAAATTTTAAATTATCTTCAGTTGGTACAATTTCGATTGGTAATATTAAATATATAAATTTTGATATTTCTTTACTTCCTAAAATAGACTTATGTAATGATAATTATAATTTTGATGTTATTAAGTACTTAGAGCAAATTAAAGAATTTGATTTTCATTCCGATATAATTGCGGATTTAAAATTGTATAGAAACGCAGATAATTTATTGCAAGCATCGGGTTTTGTTAATATTGATAATATTTCAGTGCTTGATTTTGCAAAGAAAAACCCTAAAAGTTTTGCATACTTGACTCTTTGGGGTGATAAGGCAAGCATACTTTCTAATATTTATACATCTGCAAATCAAAAAATTTATATTGAAGGAATGTTGAATAATTCTAAGAAAGCTAATTTAGAGTTAAAAGTTAAAACTGATGAAATTTTACTTGACGATTTATACAAAAAATTGAAGATTTTATCTAATTTCTCTCTATTGAAGTCTATTGATGCCTTAGATGGTAAATTTGCAGCTAATTTTAATATTAAAGGTGATTTAAAAAATATTAAGTCTACTGGTTTTATAAAAATTACAAATGCTTCTGTAATTACAGATGGAGTTAAAATTGAAAAAATAAATTCTGATATAGATT